>JBCCOX010000031.1:0-16201 GCA_039025155.1 Deinococcota bacterium
TACCGGGTCGGGCATCTACCGCGATGTCACGCTTGTTCGTAAAGCTGCTGTCTTTGTGCCAATTTGGGGCGTTACGGTAAAAACACCGAAGGTAAGTCAGGATAGCGCTCAGATTGGGCTCGAGCTAGACCTTCACAACAGCCTCGCCACACCTGTAGAGGTTCAACTAACTGGACACATTACGGATGCAGCAGGACAAATCCAAGCTGAATACACATCCATAGTCCAGCTTGATGCTGCCTCAAAAGCTAAACATACAGCGCAACTCGAGATAACGCAGCCATCACTGTGGTCACCAGACACACCTCACATGTACACAGCCGTGACCCAAGTTGTGCTAAATGGGGAGATTGTAGACACTACTACAACGCCTTTTGGCATGCGTTATTTCCACTTTGATGCTGACCAAGGCTTTTTCTTGAACGGTCACAACATGCTCATTAAAGGTGTCTGCCTTCATCATGATGCGGGTCTGGTCGGTGCCGCCGTTCCCGACGGTGTCTGGCGTAGGCGCTTGCAACACTTAAAAACGATGGGTTGTAATGCCATTCGCACAGCCCACAACCCATCCTCAGCACAATTTCTTGACCTGTGTGATGAGCTAGGCTTTTTGGTTCAAAACGAGTTTTTTGATGAATGGTCTTACGGCAAAGATAAACGCCTCAACAAACATGACCGTCACGGTGATGCCATCTCCCAAGGTTATGCGGATTATTTTCAAGAGTGGGCTGAGCACGACCTCAAAACAACCATTTTGCGCGATAAAAACCATCCTTGTATTTTCCAGTGGGGCATCGGCAATGAAATTGAGTGGACCTATCTTAACTATTCAGCAGCAACGGGTTATTTTGATGCTGAAGCCAACGGCAACTACTTTTGGACGCTACCGCCTTACAGTTCACAGGACATCAAGAAACGCTTTGACGACCTGCCAGCCGTCGCTCATGACCTCACCGAAACAGCCCAGCAACTTGCTGAGTGGACACGCGAGCTAGATGACAGTCGCCCAGTGATTGCTAACTGTATTTTGCCCTCAGCTAGCCACGTCACAGGTTATGGGGATGCCCTTGACATTGTGGGCTACAGCTACCGAGCGGTTATGTACGACCGAGGGCACGAAGATTTTCCCGACAAAGTCATCATGGGTACTGAAAATCTTGGGCAGTGGCATGAGTGGAAAAACGTTATTGACCGACCATTTATTAGTGGGCTTTTTTTCTGGACGGGGATTGATTACCTTGGTGAGGCTGAAGCCCACTCGAGCTGGCCCGTCAAAGCCACAGCCTCAGGCATGTTAGACCTTGCTGGCTTTCCCAAACCCGCTTATCACATGATTAAAAGTTTGTGGCAAGACGCACCGCATTGCCAGCTTTACACGCAACTCTTGGATGAATCTGAGTACGTGCTCGAGGCAAATGATGTCATCGAAAAACATAAAGGCGCATGGCAAACGCGGTTGTGGTTTTGGCACAAGGTCAATAAACATTGGAACTACCCGCCAGACGAGTTAATTGTGGCCGAGGTTTACAGCAACTGTGACACGGTTGAGCTGTTTTTGAATGGCACTAGCCTGGGCGAACAACGCTTACGAGATCAAGAGGACCGCATCTTTAAATGGGCTGTGCCGTTTGCAGCAGGCAAGCTGGAAGCCCGAGCCACCAACGCATGCGGGCAAACCGTCACCAACCATCTTGTCACCGCTGGCCAACCTCATCACCTTAAACTCACTGCTGACAAGCTCACTCTTGATGCCGATGCCTACGACGTCAGCCATATTATCGTGCAACTTTGTGATATTAACGGGAATCCTGTCAGGCACGAAGACCACAGGGTTAGCTTTGAACTTATCGGCTCTTGTGAGAATTTAGGGGTTGATACTGGGTCCGCTGACAACGTCCAACCTCATAACGCAGATTCTATTGTCACGTCGCAAGGCCACGCACTTATGATTGTCCGGTCAAGGTTTGAATCAGGAAGCGTCACGATTCAGGCTCGAGCAGATGATCTAGCACCTGCAAGTTTGACGCTCGAGATTCGGTAATCACGTCGCTCAACTTGTCTAAAACAGAAAATCGAGTGATGACGCTTCATCTTTATTCAAGGCTAACTAAGAGTCATCTTTACCAAGAAAGCTCGACAGCATTAAAGCCTCGAGTTAATGTTCTCGAAGACCTTCTAAACAATTTTTGAGGTGCTCAAACAACATCGACCCATCCCATGACACAACCCCATGAAGGATACACATGAAAATAACCGACATCAAATCTTATCCCGCCCTCATCGGGCACCGTAATCAACTACTTGTAAAAGTCGAAACAGATGAAGGCATTTTTGGCTGGGGTGAGTCCGGCTTGTCTGGGCGCGAACTGGCTGTTGCCGGGGCGATTCAGCACTACCGCGACTATCTTGTTGGGCGCGATCCCATGCAGCTTGGTGCCAACTGGCAACGTCTCTACCGAAGTCAGTACTTTGAAGGCGGGCGGGTACTTACAGCGGCTATCTCTGCCATTGATATAGCCTTGCACGACCTTACTGCTAAGGCACTAAATGTGCCTGTTTATCAGCTTTTGGGTGGCAAACAGCGCGACTTTATTCCTTGTTTTGCAACCACATTGGCACAAGACGGGCAAACGCTTTTAGATCATGTTGGGCTGCTGCTCGAGCACAACTGGCAGTGTATCCGCATCACTCCTATGTTTGATCACGGTGGCGACGAGCAACTTTTTGAACCTAGTGAGTCGATTGGTCTCACCGCCAAGTGGGTCAACGCGATCCGTGAGGAACACGGCAGCGAGTTTATGCTCGGCATTGACTACCATCACCGTTTAAGCGTAGCTGAGGCGGCCTCGTTTTGTCAGCGCGTTGCACCGGGCGCACTCGATTTTCTTGAAGAACCCATTCGTGACGAAAACCCTAGCGCCTATGCAGCACTCCGACAAATGACGCCTGTCCCGTTTGCAATAGGCGAAGAACTGAGCAGCAAATGGGCGTTTGCACCCTACTTGGAGCAAGGGTTAACCAACTATGCGCGGATAGATATTTGCAACGTGGGCGGTTTTACTGAGGCTATGAAAGTGGCTGCACTAGCAGAAACGCACTATATCGACATCATGCCGCACAACCCGCTTGGGCCCATTTGCGCCATGGCATCCATCCATTTAGGAACGGCTGTACCTAACTTTGCCTGGCAAGAAACGCGGGACGCGCCTACTGAAGGATTAGTGGTCAGTGATCCAGATGTTTTTCCTGAGATGATTCAGCTCGAGGGCGACCGTTACCGCGTTCCCGACGGTCCCGGCTTAGGAATTTTAGTAGACGAAGAAGCTTTGCAACATAAACCCTACGCAGAAGGTAAAAACGCACCCATGTTGCGAAAACGGGACGGCTCACTTACTAACTGGTAGACCAGACATTGGCATTCAAGGCACTAATGTTCAAAGCATTGATATTTACAGTATTAGCGCTAGAAACATTAGGCTGAAGCTGTAAAGATGGCTTCAAACGACAAGGTTTCCCAGCGGGTGCGCTCGAGTTTCAGTGCATCTAGAAGCTGTTCTTTGGCATCAGGTGTTTCAAAAAAACGAGAATGTTCAAAAAAGATGATGAGGTCATCAAGACGGGACAGCACACGCGTATGAGGCTCTTGTGTCACCGACCAGATGCGTCCTTGCATTGCCCGCGTGAATAAAGATGCAGGTTTGCGCCAAGACTCTGGGGCTTTGTGATAGTTCATAATAAACTCGGCATCTTGAAACCGGCTTGTCAAGCTTGCTTCAACTGTCACCTGAGTCAACCCCAGTATGAATTTGATAATCGCCAAAATCGTGATTGATATAACGGCGATGGCCACAAGAATATAAGTCATCTAGCTACTCCCCGTGCAGCCTCAAGGTCTCTATGGCGTGCCTTGTTTAAAATTAGCAACGCCTTTTAAGTCTAATTCATCAGCAAAATGGCACGCGCTGTAATGCCCCGGACTCACTTCCCGCCAGGTGGGTATCTCTTGTTTACATTTGTCTTGTGCGTAGCGACACCTTGGGTGAAAGTAACAGCCTGAAGGTGGGTTGGCAGGATTGGCTACCTCGCCCGGCAAAATAATGCGTTCCATCTTGATGTCTGGGTCGGTTGTGGGCACTGCTGATAAGAGCGCTTCTGTGTAGGGGTGCTTCGGCTGTTGAAACAGCTCTTCAGTTTCAGCTAGCTCAACCAAGCGTCCAACGTACATCACCGCAACCCGGTCAGAAATATGTTCAACCACCGACAAGTCGTGCGCGATGAACAAGTAGGTTAGGTTAAAGCGCGTTTGCAAATCCATCAACAAGTTCAAAATTTGGGCTTGAATACTGACATCCAGCGCAGATACTGCCTCGTCACAGACAATAAGCCGCGGCTTAGGTGCAAGTGATCTAGCAATGCCAATGCGTTGCCGCTGCCCCCCTGAAAACGCATGAGGATAGCGTTTGAGGTGCTGTAGCTCGAGCCCCACAACGTCCATCAGCTCTTTGACCCGTTCAACTAAGTCTTGTCCGGACGCGAGTTTATTATTACGCAAAGGTTCTGCAATAATATCCAACACGGTCATGCGCGGGTCAAGCGACGCATAGGGGTCTTGAAAGATCATGTGAAAATAGCGCCTTACATCCCTAAGCTCTCGCTTATTTAGCGCGGCTAAGTCTACCTTTTGGTCATTGGGCAAACTCAAATTCACCTCGCCCGAGCTGGCTGCTAGCGCCCTGACAATGCAACGTCCTAGGGTTGTTTTGCCACTGCCCGACTCACCGACCAAGCCAAAGGTCTCACCTTCATAAATCGAAAAGCTAATGTCGTCAACCGCTTTGACGTGACCTTGTACGCGCCTCAAAAACCCCTTTTCAATCGGAAAATACTTTTTAAGGTTTTTAACCTCGAGAATGACCTCTTCATCTGACCGTACAGGTTGCTGCGTAGAACGCTCCATCACCACTTCAGGCATGTAACACTTCCTCACTAGCAACAGCCTCATTGGTAGTAACACTCTGAGAGGAGATCGTACCTTGTGTAGCCGTGGCGTCTTGGGCAAGGATGCAGCGCACAACATGCCCAGCACCTAGTTGATGTAACTCAGGCACGGCAACGTCACACCGCCCTTGAATAGCCAGCTTACAGCGGGAGTAAAACCCGCACTGGGCGGGAAAGTTAATGGGCACTGGCACATTGCCATCAATTGCATCTAAGCGCGTTCCACGTCCACGGCCCATTTTAGGAAGCGAGGCTAGTAATTTTTGCGTGTACGGGTGCTGTGGATGTTTAAAAACTTGCCGCGTTGTGCCATGCTCAACAATGCGCCCTAAGTACATCACGTTTACTTCGTCCGCAATTTCGGCAATTACCCCTAGGTTGTGCGTGATGAATATAATCGCCATGCCGTACTGAGCTTGGAGTTCTTGTAGTAGCTCGAGAATCTGCGCTTGCACGGTGACATCTAGCGCAGTTGTAGGCTCATCGGCAATCAAAACTGACGGATTACACGATAGCGCCATAGCGATCATGACACGTTGACGCATACCTCCAGACAGTTGATGTGGGTATTCGTTAAAACGCTGTTTGGGATTGGCAATCCCCACCCGTTCAATCATGTCTAGGGCAATACTTTTTGCGTCACTTTTGTTGCTGGTGCGGTGTAACAAAATGGCTTCAACAATCTGCGAGCCCACGGTATGCACCGGGGATAAGCTGGTCATCGGTTCTTGAAAAATCATGGAAATAACTTTGCCGCGAATACTGCGGATGCTCGAGCCGCTGTTATCAAGCTGAGCAATGTCAACTTCTGGCGAGTCATCTGGCGCTAGTAGTATTTTTCCAGCCACAATTTTGCCCGGTTTGCTAATGAGCCGCATAATCGACCTTGCCATCACGCTTTTACCACTACCCGATTCACCAATAACACCTACAATTTTTTGCTGAGGCACAACTAAATCAACGCCGTCAACGGCTTTGAGCACACCTTCCTCGAGCTGAAAGTGTGTTTTTAGATCGCACACATTTAAAATGTGCCCATTTTCTGACATGATAGCTCCTCAATTGCTATAAGTTGGCATGAACGATGAATTGATTGACAATAAGGCCAACCCCTTTCCAATGTCAACAAAAATCACTCAACAAAATCTCATAAGCTCGAGTATTAAACAACATGTTGATACAGAGATTTATCCTTCAGGGACGTACTTAAGTAACCCAAGAAAGAGTTTTATTTTAGCACTATCCGTACAGCTATCCTGTAAATTGTTGACAATCTACTGAATTAAAGCTATGATTCTTCTACCGCTAAATTGTTTGGAAACCATTGTTTAGAAGTCTAGGCACACTATGTGATGCACTATGTCTTTTCACAACACTTGAAGATAAATCATAGCTAGCAGGGTCTTGTTTAACTACGACCATGATTTGGTTTTTACTCAAAAGTATTAAGCATGAGCCGTTTGCTAATGCGGTTACTGGAGCATGACTTGATTTCTAGGTAAAAGGGGGTGGTGAGCTAAAACATGCTGGTTTAAACACACATTACGCTTAGCAGCACACATCTAGTAGCACACGTCAGCAACCTACTTCAAAAGTGAACACAATGGAGGAGTAATGGCTATAAAATCGGTACTTGTTAACCTAAGTCTGAGCATCCTACTCATTACAAGTTTTGCATCTACAACGGCTCAAACCGTCTTAAGAGTTATGTCAAGCACGATTGTTGAAAGCCCAGAAGGGGACGTTGAACAAGCTATTGCAGATGCGTTTATGGCCGCCAACCCGGATATTGAAATTGAATTTATTGGTACACCCATGAACGACATGTTCCAAGTTTTAACCACAAGCGCCATCGGTGGTGAACTGCCGGACATCTTTACCAACACAGCAGAATTTTCTGCCCAAGCGCAAGATCTAGGCATTGCGGCTGATTTGAATGATCTTTTTGATGAAGACTTTTTGGCGGGCTTCTACCCCACTGCCATAGAAGAAGGCACCGTTAACGGTGAGCTCATCTTTTTACCTTGGTTTACTGTTCCTGTTGGCGTACTTTACCGTGCTGACTGGTTTGAAGAAGCTGGCTTAGCAGGTCCCCAAACATGGGATGAGTTTGTAGGCGCCGCCCAAGCCCTTACCCAAGACACCAACAACGACGGTCAAAATGATCGTTGGGGTTTTGCCATGGTAGGCACCAAAAACGGCTCAGGATTTTTTAGATTTACCCACCTTTTACGTAGTCAAGGCGCTTGGGAGCTCTATAAAGATGCCGATGGCAACTGGCAAAGTGACCTAGGTTCAGAAGGCATGGTAAACGCTCTAGCCATATACAAAGAACTGCACGATGCTGGCCTAGTTCCTCCTGGCGTAACTGAAACAGGCTACGGTGAGGCCGTTAGCTTAATGGCTAGTGATAAAACCGCTATGATGGTCACTGGACCGCACACAATTGGCGCTATTTTGGCGCAAAACCCTGACCTCGAAGGGCAAATTCATAGCGTACCGGTTCCTTTAGGTGTAGACCGTTCAGCTTCACTAGGGGTCGGGGGTTTCTCTGTTGCAGCGACGAGTGACAACAAAGAAGCGGCTGCGCGCTACCTCGAGTTTTTGGTATCAACTGAAAACATGCTCGAGTGGAACCGCGTTACAGGTCGCATGCCCGCCCAAATCGAAGCAGGTGAACAACCTCAAATTTCGGGTCCTGTTTATGCGGGGTTTGTTGAAGCCATTCAAATCTCAAAACCTATGCCTCAAGCTGCGTTCTACACGCAAATTCAAGAGGTGATGGGCGAAGCGTATCAAGCTGTTTTGGTAGGTGGCGTTTCACCGGCAGACGCAGCGGCTGAAGCAGGTGTTCGAGCTGCTGCTATTATTGCAGACGCAGAATAACCGTTTTTCTTCAGTGAGGAAGCTAGGTTCACATCAGCTTCCTCACACGTTTTAGAGGCATACATGGCACTCAACTCAAATCAATCCCTTAGAAAAACGCGATCCGTCCCACAGCGCCACTTTAATCAGCGCCAACTAGCAGGGCTTTGGTTCATCCTGCCAGCTGCCCTCTCGTTGTTGGTTATTGTCGCTTACCCATTACTATACGGGTTTTACATCAGCCTTTTCAGAACCAACTTGTTAACACGCTGGGACTTTCGGTGGTTCCAAAACTACATCCGCATTTTTACCAGTGCAGATTTTTTGCAGACCGTTTTTACGACCTTAAAATTTACAGTGGGTGCAGTCGCGGGTCAGTTTGTCGTTGGCCTTAGTCTCGCTTTACTCCTCAACACCAAAGTACCCGGGCGTGCGCTGTTCCGCACAATTTTAATTGTGCCGTGGTTATTTCCTGAGGTTGTGGTAGCCCTGTTGTGGAAGTGGATGTACAACCCACTTTACGGCTTATTTAACGACATCCTACTCATACTCAACGTCATTTCAGAGCCTACTTCTTGGCTAGGCAGTACAGCAACCGCCTTACCGAGCGTTATTTTGACGGTGATTTGGAAGGGCTATCCTCTGGTGATGTTACTTATGCTAGCGGGGCTACAAGCAATTTCCCAAGAACAGTACGAATCTGCTGAAATAGACGGTGCGTCTTGGTGGCAGTCGTTTCTGTACATCACCCTACCCAACTTGCGCAATGTCATCATGATTACGCTCATCCTAAATACGGTTTGGTGGTTTAAGCACTTTGGCATCGTTTGGGTCCTTACCCAAGGTGGGCCTATCAACGCTACAAGCGTCATCAGTATCGACATTTATAAAACAGCCTTTGAAGCGTTCCGCTTTGGACGGGCGGCTGCGCTTGCTGTGATTGTCTTTTTTATTGTGTTTTTGATTTCTTTTTTATATCAGCGTTTTTTAGGTGGAGATGAATAAGTGGAGACGACTGAGCGGAGATGACTCATCAAGTAGAGATGGTTCAAGGATGATGAACTTATGACACGTCAACAACGACAACGGTTACACACTAGCGTAGTTTTTATGATTCTGCTCATCGCGAGTACGTTTGTGATTGTGCCCGTTTTATGGATGTTTTCAACCTCGGTTAAAACAATGGAAGAGATGTTCAGTCTGCCCATCAAGTGGATTCCCGAGACCATCTCGTGGGATGCGTACCAACGCATTTGGACAGACTACCCGTTTGGACGCTATATACTCAACAGTTTTATTGTGGTTTCAGGCGCGACGCTTATCTCGTTGTTTGTGTCGTCGTTAGCTGGTTACGGGGCGTCCCGGTTTCGTTTTTTGGGGCGCACTGCGTTTTTAACGTTTTTACTTATCACCCAAATGTTCCCGTCCATCATGTTACTTATCCCCTACTTCCAGCTCATGAAAACCTTTGGGTTAATTAACACCTATGCTGGGTTAATCTTTGCCTACATATCGTTTACCATTCCACTGGCCTCATGGCTCATGTTGGGGTACTTTAACAGCATCCCCAAAGAATTAGACGATGCGGCCAGTATTGACGGTGCCTCGAGGTGGCGTATCTTTTGGCAAATTGTGATGCCTCTTGCCTTACCCGGACTGGCAGCCACAGCGGTCTATGCGTTTATTGTCGGCTGGAACGAGTACATTTTTGCGCTTGTCTTAACTACCGACGACAAAATGAAAACCATTCCCATAGGCATTGGCGAGCTTATCGGGCAGTACCGCATCGCGTGGAACGACATGATGGCAGTATCGCTCGTGGTTAGCGTGCCACTCACCATTCTTTTTCTATTTTTACAAAGGTTTTTGGTGAGTAGCTTGACGGCGGGTGCAGTGAAGCAGTGATCCAATCTTGTCTAGGTACTAATCATTGGTGTCTTCTTCACCAACAGTGTAAATAAGCTTGAAGATTTGATTATGTGTTACATCATAAAAGCGCTGCTCGAGCCCATTCGTCCAAATAACTCTAAGCTCGCTAACAGTTGCCTCACCCAACCCAAAGTGCAAACGGGGATCGTGACCTGAACCTAGGCTCGAGCCCAAGACAACTTCGCGCATCTGTGTTACCCCATCACTGCTTGTAAGATAAACGCGCGTTCCAGCTGCGTCTCGGTTAACCTCACCACCACCAACTAAGTTGACGGTTAGCCAGTTGTTAGATATTGGGCTTTCGTTGCGGTAGAGCGCGTACGTATCATTCCAATTACCTTGCACAAAATCTACCCGACCATCATTGTCGTAATCGGCGTAGGCAAAGCCCATCGTTGCATACTCAGCTTGACCAACGGCCTCCTCAACTTGCTGGAAGGTACGATCACCCAAATTGCGATACACCAAGTCAGGGTAAGGGTAGTGCATGTCTTCCATATCGGGTTGCTGCCCACTGTAAAGTCCGGGCGCACGCGGCTGCATGGCTGAGGTTGCCACATAAAGGTCAAGCAAGCCGTCGTTGTCAAAATCTATAAACTCGGTCCCCCAGCCTACGGCATCACGGTGACGGTCCAAAATTATAACGCCAGCAGATTCACTGGTATTTTCAAAGCGCCCCTGTCCCAGATTGCGAGCTAAGATCATGGGGCTCATCATGTTAGTGACAAACACATCCTGCTGGCTATTGTTGTCATAGTCGCCTATGGCAAGACCCATGGCATGTATCTTGCTATCTAAGCCTGCTTCAGTGGACATGTCGCGCCAGCACCAACCGTCACAACCGGGGCCGTCATTGCGCCACAGCACATTGCCAATGGGGTTGGTCATTTTGTCATTAACGACGAACAGGTCTTGGTCGCCGTCGCTGTCAACATCGACAAAGCTGGCTGCAAACCCTGCGCCCAGCGTTTTGTCTGCCTCGAGCAAGTACGTTACATCTGCAAAGATGCCATCACCTAAGTTGCGGTAGAGGGTATCTCGACTTAGAGCTACATCCTCAGGTTGGCAAGCAGGCAAGCACGACCAGTTCACCACGTAAAGGTCAAGGAAACCGTCGCCGTCGTAATCGCCCCATGTTGCTGAACTACCTTTACCCGTATCCCCTACGCCAGCAGCCTCCGTCACATCGCTAAAACTCTGCCCAGCGTTATTGCGAAAAAGAACGTTAGGGCCGTCCGTAAGTACGTACAAATCGCGCCAGCCGTCGTTGTTGTAGTCCACCCAAATGGCACCACCACTTTTAGCTTGGGGCAAGCTAAGGTTGCGGCTTAGGCTCGAGACACTAAATTGACCATCACCCTCGTTGTGATAGAGCACGTTGACCGCCAGGTTGCCCGTCACATACAAATCGAGGCGGCCATCACTGTCGTAATCTCCCCAAGCTTGACCAACTGCAAGGTAGCCCTCGCCCGTACCAGCGGGGTCCCAAACAGCACGGTGCGGCGCACGTACGCCGCTAGCTAAGCTGACATCTTGAAAGCTAATTGTGCTGTCAGCCTGAGCAAATGTTAAGGATCCCAAGCTTGTCAACATACTCAATAGTGCGTAGCAGTAGCTTCTCATTACAGATTAATTCTCCTAACCATAACTCGATAGTCGTTTAATTTTCAGAAAGTGATATGACCTTGGCTGATGCTCTCGAGACCATAGATACTAATTAACAGACATTCTGCGCAATAAGATCAACCATTCTGTCTCAGACGAGAAAATCTCGACAGGCTTAGCAGTACTCGAGATGTGTTGTCCTATATGAACGAACGAGATTATCTCGCCATCCTTCGCAGACGATTCAGTAATATTGAGGTCTGCATCAACTTTAGGTAAAAGCAACTTGTATTAGATAACTTTGTAGCTCTTCAATTCCATCCAACGCACTTGCAGGATGCCTAACACCTCACTGATTAATTACCGGAGCAGGTTGTGAGGTTGAACTAGGACCGCTGCCATCATTAATGATGGGCCAGCCGTCTTGCCACTCGAGCCGTTCCAATAGTGCTAGACGGCGGTTGACGCCATTGTCGAGCCTCGGGTCTTGGCGGGGAATGGCGTGATAAAGCAACCAATCCGTCCCCTCATCATCCGTTACTAGGGCGTTGTGACCCGCACCAACCCAAGCTTCGTTAGCAGCCAGAATGACATCGCCACCACCCTGTCTCAAATCGCGCCCTGTGCTGTCTAGGTAGGGACCTGTAAGCTGCTCAGCGCGCCCAACGTAAAGCGTGTAGGTACTGTCAGCACCTTCGCAACACGACCCTGCTGACACAAACAGCGTGTAAAACCCATCTCGATAGCTTACGTACGCGCCTTCAAAACGGTCATCTGCTATCAGCACTTTGTCACCGACAGGGCGGGTGCCATCCTCACTTAACGTCACAGCATAGATGCCGTGAAAGCTGCCCCAAATAAGCGTGCGCATATCATCTTCAGTCCATACGAACGGATCAATTGAGTTGGCGACGCCAATGTCTTGGGAGCAAAATACAGCGCGTCCTAAATCTTCCCAAGGACCTTCAGGATGAGCAGCTGTAGCTAGCCCAATACACGGGTTAGGATCACCCCAGAGCGAATAGGCATAATAGAGGTAGTAGGTTTCGTCGTAATAAGAAATATCTGGTGCCCAAAGAAATCCACCGCGAGCTTTCCAGTTGGGCGGTACAAAAAAGATATCTTTAAGGTAGGTCCACGTCACCAAGTCGTCAGACGTAAAAATAGGCAAATAGCGGCTACGCATACCGTCATCCCAGTTATCCTGCGTGGCGTACAGATAAAACGTGCCATCTGCTGCACGGATGATACTTGGGTCTGCAGCGACTGGCGTAACTACTGGGTTGGTGTAGGTTTGCGCGCTGTCAATACCCAATAGACCCCCAAATATCCAAAGAAGTTGATGTAAAACGTTGTTATGCACACATGTCCTGAATCTTTTTGATCTTAAACGGTTGCCGATGCTACACATGCATAGCTCCTGATGTGAAGGTGGATGCCGAGAGCGCGATGTGAGGTAGTTGCAAGTTCATCCTTGATGATGAGGCTGGTGTAAGTATGTATTTAGCAGTGTGCTCGAGCATCAACGTAGTAAGCCTCAAACCGTCCTTAGCTGTATAGACCTCGAGCACTTACCCCTTAATACCCGACGCCACCATGATGCTCTCGGTTACTTGTTTCTGAAAGATAAGATAGCCCACCGCCACGGGTAATCCCGCTAAGACAGCAACAGCCATCGTCCGGGCGTACTGCACACCAAACGCATCGTTTACCTGGGTAATACCCACGGGAATGGTCATCATGCTTTCAGAGGTTGTGATAATGAACGGCCAAAAGAACGCATTCCACGCGCCAATGAAGGTGACGATGGCAAGCGCGACAGTGATGCCGTAGTTAATCGGCAAAAAGACATTAAACAAAATGCGCCATTCGTTAGCACCGTCAATCACTGCTGAGTCGCGCAGCTCACGCGGTACAGTGTCAAAAAATTGCTTGTAGATGATAATCACCACCGGGGCAATAAGCTGCGGCAAAATAATGCCTTGATAACTGTTGATGGCCCCAAGGTCGTTCATCAGGATAAACAAGGGCACAGTTAACGCTTGCCCCGGAATCATAAACCCAGCTAGCAAACTCCAAAATAGGATATTTTTCCCCGGAAATGAAAGCTGTGAAATGGCGTAGCCGCACAACATACACAGCAAAATCACCAACCCCGTAATCACCACGGCTGTCAGCACACTATTTGCATACCAGCGCATCAACCCACTCTCGGTAAGTACCCGCCTATACGCCTCAAAACTAATAGGTAAAGGAATAAACGAAGGCGGACTTGCTAGCACGTCACTTTCACGTTTAAGTGATGTTACAACAGCCCAATAAAGAGGAAATGCCCACATCGCAGCTAGAATGAGTGTGACGAACGTGCCCACCATCCCCGGCATGTTAGGGCGGCGACCTAGTCTTGCAGTCACCTTGACTTGGGGGGCGCTACCCGTTGCCATCATGCTCATGCTTGTCCTCCGGCACGTAAAAAACGGTACTGTAATAGCGACGCCACCAAGATGATGATAAACAGTGCCATGGCAATCGTCGACGAATAGCCGCCATCAAATCGTTGGAATGCTTCGCGGTACATGTATTGTAAAGTCACCATGGTGGAGTTAAACGGGCCACCACCCGTGAGTAAGTACATCTGATCAAAAATTTTGAGCTGGGCAATAAGTTGCAACGTTAACACCAGTGCCGTAATGGGCCACAACAAGGGCCAGGTGATGTAGCCAAACTTTTGGAGGCCGTTAGCACCATCCAGCGATGCTGCTTCATAATACTCTTTGGAAATACCTTGCAACCCAGAAATAAACAGCAACATGTTAAACCCAACTGTCCACCACACAGTAATAAACGCAACGCTAGGCATCGCCCACGTGCGGTTGGTAAATACCGCGATACTTTCCCCCGTAAATAGTTGGAACACAGGTTGTAAGATGCCAAATTGAGGGTTCAAAAGCCACTGCCACACAAGCGTAACAACACTCACAGGTAGCATGTAGGGCAAAAAGAAAGCTGCTAACACAACGCTCCGTAGCCGCTTCAAGCGTATAACCATGAGCGCAAAAAGTAGGCCCACGAAGGTATTAGGAATAACCGTCAGCAGGACAAAGTAAAAGGTGTTTCTAAGCGACCGCCAAAAGAGCCTATCGCCCATGAGTCTACGGTAGTTCTCGAGCCCAATAAAACGGCCCTCACCAATTAAGGGTGCTTCTGTGAGGCTGAGTTGAAACACACGAAACGTTGGGTAGATAAAAAAGAGTAAATAAAGGAGTACAAATGGCGTCACAAACAGTAGTGCGTCACGCCACATGCGCCATTTGCGTCTGGAAACTGACCGAAGTGCCATAGCGCTCCTTATCATCAGAAAGTAAGCAAAAACATCCCGTGCCCTTAATCTTGTCTAGGGCACGGGATCAAGGCATTTAGCGCATTTGAGATTGTAAATCTTCAGCGAATAAATCAACTGCCTCTTCAGCAGAAATCTGACCACTTAAAGCTGGTTCCAAAAAGTTGCTAACAGCATCATAAAGGGGTGACGCAACACCGGTAGAGGTTGAGCGCGATTCAAAGACGGAGTGTTCAGCAAGCGAGACGTAGGTTGCGTTAGGTTCTAATTCTTGATATTCCACGCTTGCTGTCACAGGTGAGTAGGCAGGAATGTGCCCGGCTTCTGCCCACGAAATACTGTTTTCATTCATCCACGCGATGACCTCGAGCACAGCCGCTACTTTTTCATCACTAATGGGGTTACTGGTACTCGCAGGAATAGCAAACGTGTGTGCGTCCACCCAGGTAGCCGGTTGGTCGAACAAGACTGGAAAGGCAACTGCACCCCAATCAAATAACTCGCCACTTGCTTCTAGGTCGATCATAGTGGGAACTTCCCAGACACCGTTGATGGTGAACGCTGTTTCACCACTCGTGAATAAGGCAACTGAGGATGGATAATCGACGTTTTCTCGAGCGTAGCCGTTTTCAATCCAGTCTTGCATAGTCCGCAGGGCTGTCTTAGCTTCGTCACTAGCGTTGACCATGCCATCAGCCACGAGGGGCGGCGCACCTGCTTGCTGATTGAGCAAACTGTAAAAAATGCGGAACACGTTGCCTGCTTCGTTTGAGTTACCGAAAGATAGCGGCAAATAACCTGCATCAGCTATTTGTTGTAGGCTGGCGCTAAAATTGTCTGCACCATCGATGCCTAAGGGCAGTCCATCTTCACTGAGTAACCCCACCTCGCTCAAAATTTCTTTATTGTAGTAAAGAATAATCGAGTGAACATCAAACGGGATGCCATAAAGTTGACCGTCTATGGTGGCGGCCTCAACTAAACCAGGTTGGTAGTCATCTTTGGAAATACCTGCAGCCGCAAGTTCGTCGTCGCTTATAGGACGCAGCACGCCTTGTTCAATCCCCAGTGGGTAGCGTGACATATGGTAGGTCATCACGTCGGGTTGTTCGCCTACAGCAGCAGAGGTTTGCACTTTGGTGTAAAACGGCACACCCCACTCGAGCGTGGTGGCATTAATTTGGATGTCGTCGTGGGTGGCGTTAAATTCGTCAATGAGCGCTTTCATACGCACGCCGTCACCGCCGGATAAAAAGTCCCACCAAACAACTTCAGTTTGGGCAAATGCCACGCTCAATAGTGCTAGAACTAGACCAATACCAAGTAGTTTTTGTTTCATATATCTCTCCTCGTACCTCTAACAACGAGCATCCCAGAGGTGAATTTAACTTAGGGTTGATGGCGTAAACCTGCTCCTAAAGTATCTTGATGGTCACCTCACTTCCCTCGAGTTGCTTTTGCCAA
>JBCCOX010000032.1:0-16173 GCA_039025155.1 Deinococcota bacterium
GCGCTACTGGCAGCCACCGGGTCGTAACCCGCAGCACGTCCAATGACCCAGAGGTTATCTGTTCCAACAGGCACAGTTACACAAAGCTGCGCGCCGTACACATCTGGTACGCCAAACACAAAACCGTTGTCTTGCGGGGTTAGGGTTTGTACATCTAAAGGGTAGCTGCCCGCAGCAATGTCCCACTCGGTCACGCGGTTAGCTAGCACATCGTCGCCGGTGAGTTGGCACTGCGTTTCCATGTGGCGTGTCTCGCGGATGTAGAGCGTTTCTGCTACACCGCCGTAACTGGCGTTGGTAAAGCCGGGCACATCTAGCTTGAGGTAGTCAATAATGCGCGGGGCTTCGCGTTCAGCACGTTCAAACCCAAGACGGATGCTTTCTGGATCAAAGGGGTCAATGTTATAGATGAGCAGTGCGTTAACTAACACTGTGCCGTCTTCTTGCAAGCCTAAGTTCAGTCCGCGTAAGCGCACGCCGTGCTCGAGCGGCTCATAATTTTGCGGATAGCGACCAAAGTGGCCCCAAGCTGCTTGGGTGTTGGCCTCAGCATAGTCACGCCCACGCCGTTGAATGCCGCGCCGCAGTTCTTGCCAGTCCACGCCATCAATCTGAAAGACCAGCGTGTCTACCATGCGTGCGTCTAGCCCAAGTGATTCAAAGCCCATCGTGTACGGCACACCCACGGCAGCCGTTATGTCGGCATCGGGTGTGGCATCTATGTAATGGCGAGCGCGCAGTTCGGTGGGCGTGGTGGGGTTAGTCCACGCAGGACCCTCTGGGTTGGGGCTGTCACTGGCAACGGCCACTACGTGAGTAAGGCCAGTTTCAGTCGTTAAGATGATGGGGCGAATGTTTTGCTCAGAAAGGCGCACGTCTACGCCAGCCTCTCTAAGCATAGCCCCAAACGCAGCTTCTGCCCGGCGGACATCAAAAGAAAAGCCGCGCCCAACCCGGTTCCACCAGTCTTCAAAGAGGCCGCGCTGTAAGAGCGGTTGCACAGGTAAGTCCAGCGAGTTCATCATGCCGGTGACAAAAAGCCCACCAATGCGGCTTGATTCGGTCATAAGTAGGACGCTCGAGCCCTCTTGGGCAGCCGCCACCGCCGCAGCTACGCCTTCGGGTTCACTACCAATAACTATCACGTCATAGTCAAAGGGCCGCCCTAGCCGTTGGTGAGGGGTTATATTTTCAGTGATGATGTCGTCTAAGGACGCCCGTGGTTGCGGATTAAAGGTCTGTAAGGTGTAGGCAATGGTCAAACCCGCCACGCCGATACTTAACACGGTCAGGACACGTTCAAACCATGTGAAAAAACGCATTAGCATAATGCTTAATGTAACAAAAACTAGCTGATAAGGATGTGTGGAACTTTTGTCTTGACGTAAGATTTGGGGCTTTGTCTAAATATCTCCTAAAGATGAAGGGGTGACTTTGTTCTTTAGGCTACAGGTTTAATGTCTCGAGCCACTCGATTACCTTAAAAAATAAGGTAAAATAACAGGTCTATGATTAGGCATCTATCCGTTACTCAAAACGCATTAGCATCAGTTGGAAAGTGACACGACACTGTTAGGTGATGGCATCACGACTCTATATGATGTACATCACATAGATGTTGTACATCAAATTGCGATTGATGTGGGTTCTTGATTGGATACGTGACTTACTTGATTGGATACAAGGTGAGGGTGACACTCTGATGTGTCAGTAATGTATCTAGCTTTGGGAAGGGGTCATGCTCGAGGGTGACCACCTACCAATATCACGTCATCAGCCTTGTTGATCCCCGCCTCACCCCAAGGTGTGATGACGACTCATCCCTAGGGCGCGTACACTCAGTCATCGTTAGGGTTAAGGTCAAGCTTAATCCAAATGTCCAAGGTTGATTCGTAGGGTTCATTGCACACATAATTGTGCAGCGCAACCTCACTAAAACACGTAAGACTAGATTTTGTACGTAGAAGTTTTGTACACAGAACCATACGTCATGTAGAGAGGACACTTAGCCTATGGACGAGAAAGGTTTTCATCTCGTGAAACAAGATTCGCCAGATACCGAAGAGTTTACCGTTAGCGGTGAAGCTGTTGTCACCAAGATTAAAGAGCTTATCCGCGAAGGTAACATCCGCCGCATCATCATCAAAAACGACGATGGCCGCACACTCATAGAAATCCCGCTGACCTTTGGCGTCGTTGGCACGGTACTCCTGCCCGTCTGGGCTGCCCTTGGTGCTATGGCCGCACTGGTTGCCAACTTCACCATCGCCGTTGAACGGCGCGACAGTAAGACCGACGCAACACCAGATAGTCAATCTCAATCATCAGAAACACCCTCGGAAGGAGAACAGTAGTCATGTCCGAAGATCACACTCACAACACCACCTCAACTACTACCAAGGTCAATTGGAAAGCCATCAGCAACAGCATTATCTCAGGTATTCGCAATTTATGGGTAATGGGGAGTAAGCGCCAGTTAGAACTGCGCAGTAAACAAGGTAATCCCTACATTCGGGTTCCGTTTAACATCTTGGGTGTTGCCATTCTTATCCTGCTTGGTACTCGCCTCATCTGGCTCGCCGTTGTTGCCGCGCTTATTGCCGCGTTTGTCTTAAAAATCCAGTTTGTGATTTTGACAAGCAACTCTGCTAACACGACAACCAATTCCAGCACAGCTACTGCTGAGCCTATGCCCCAAGCCGATGAACCTGATGCAAGCCCACCCGAAGCCAACGCTTTACATCTTTTTCTAGTGATACGTCACTCAACTTCAAAATTTCAGTTCAATTGAGAAAGGATTGACCATGTCAGACCAAATACCCTCAGATCACAACGACACATCTGTTAACACCTCGAGCAACCACGTTCACAACGAACACCACGCCAATGAACACCACAACAATGAAGAAACCATGTCAGCTACAACCTTAGGCACATGGTGGGACACCCTCAACACACGCCAGTTAGTCTTGCGCAGCAAACAAGGTGAGCCCTTTTTGACCGTCCCTTTCAAAGTCTTGCTAATTGCCGCTGCCGTTGCGCTTATTATGCCGTGGTTAATTATTCCTAGCGTCGTCATCGGCAGCATCATCTTCATGGTGCGCAACGT
Organism: Deinococcota bacterium; assembly: GCA_039025155.1. GTDB lineage: Bacteria > Deinococcota > Deinococci > Deinococcales > Trueperaceae > JBCCBI01. Next base: position 3,110 of record JBCCOX010000032.1, read on the forward strand.
CCGCCTCAAGTTTGAAACAGACGTGAACACCCCTAGCGACTTAGCTAGTTAATACTAAACCCTCATCCCCCTTTCAAAGGTCGAGCCTTATCTCGACCTTTTTTTCTTGGCTGTCAAGTTTTGTTGGGTATCTCGGTACATCGTCAAGATGATGACGTTGTCTGCAACATCACTCTCAAGTTTTTTACCAGATGACAGCATGCCTTAGCAAAATATCTGCAGTAAAGTATCTCTAGCAACAAAAAGTAATCGTCAACTTCTAAATTTTATGACTGTTATCAACAGCATCTGTACCAACATCAACGAGAAAAAATTATGCACTAGATGTGATTACACGCGCCGTCGGTATGAGCAAACGCAGACCGTTAGCTACAACTAACAGTGTGCCACCCTCGTGACCAATAACGCCTAGGGGCAAGGGTAAGTTCCCAGCAAGGGTAAGCACAACCATCACCAGCATAATGCCAATGGCAAACACTAAATTTTGACGTACCACGCGGTTGGCCCTTCTGGCAAGTTGCTGGGCACTGGCGAGAACCCGCAAGTCATCTGCGAGTAGGGCAACATCAGCAGCTTCTAGGGCGGCGTCGCTGCCGGCGGCTCCCATGGCGATGCCGACATCGCTAGCAGCTAGGGCGGCAGCATCGTTCACGCCATCACCTACAAAGGCCACTTTGCCTTTAGTTTGGGCTAGAAGCTCACGAATACAGGCTACTTTTTCATCTGGCAGCAAGTTGGCGTAGACATCTTTAAGCGCCAAACCCACTTGGCTGGCAACAGCGTTAGCAACGTGGCTATTATCTCCGGTGAGCATGACTAACCGCTGTTTGTGATGGAGCTGGTAGAGGGCGTCTCTTACTTGTGGGCGTGGGCTATCTGCCACTGCAAGTACAGCCAACACGCGGGCGTCTCGAGCCTCACCCTGACCTAAAATGAGCGGTGTACTACCACGTTGCTCGAGCCTCGCTAAGCACGCCTTAACATCATCTGCTAAAGGCGCAACAAACTGCCCGGCTAAGCGCGCATTGCCGAGCCAGTAGACATCTTCAGATGTTGTGACACTAAGCCCATAACCCGGCTGCGCTTGAATATTGTCAAAAGGCGTTAGTGCAAGTGAGCGTGCTTGCGCTGCCCGAACAATACTTTTTGCAATAGGATGCTCAGAATGAGTTTCGATGTTGGCAGCTAGCCTCAGCACGTCATCCTCAGATAAGTCCGAAACTTGACTGATGATGTCAGTCAGCTCGAGCTGACCTGTTGTGAGCGTACCTGTTTTATCAAAGGCAATTACCGACACGTTGCCAAAATCTTCTAATGCCGCGCCACCTTTAAACAACATGCCTTGCCGCGCCGCCGCTGCCAGTGCCGACAACATCGCCGCTGGCACACTGATGACAATGGCACACGGACTGGCTACCACTAGCAGCGTGGCAGCTTTGTAAAACGCATCTTGTCGTGGCAACCCACTAAGAAGCAGCAGTCCTAATGCCAACGCACTGCCGACAAGTACTGCGACTGTATAACGCTGCCCAAACCAATCGCTAAACCGCTGACTTGGCGCGCGCTGGCTTTGAGCTTCGGTGACTAAGTTAATCATGCGCGCTAGGGTGCTGCTCTGGGGCGGCTTGGTAACGCGCACCGTAAGCGCACCTTGTTGATTGAGCGTGCCTGCAAATACATTGTCTCCGGGCTGTTTGTCTACCGGTACAGACTCGCCGGTGACGGCAGCTTGATCAACGGCGCTTTCACCTGTTAACACCTCACCATCAACTGGAATCGTTGCACCGGGGCGCACTAGCACCACATCCTCAACTTGAACCTGATCAATTGGCGTGATGACAATGTCATCCCCTGAGGCATCATCACCCTGAGCATTAGCTAGGACTTCAGCTTGTTCTGGGCGTAATTTCATAAGGGCGCTTACAGCTCGTTTGGTGTTGCCCATAGCAGCGTGCTCGAGCACATTGGCCAAACTAAACAAAAACAACAAAAACGCACCGTCTCGAGCTTGTCCCACCGCCGCCGCTGCCAGCGCCGCGAGTACCATCAGCAAATCAATGTCCAGTTTTCCTTGCCGCAATTCACCCGAGGCCTTGACAAGTGCTGGCAAGCCGCCCGCTACAAACGTCACACCATAAATTCCTATAATCCACGCCCGTTGCACAGATGAGGATGTCAGCACCATTGCAGTAATCATTCCCAATAAGGTAATTAAGGTCAGTACAGCACCTATAACAACCTCACGCTTATCTTCGTCTGAGGCTGAATGTGTAGCTATGGGTTTATGCCTAGGGTCGTCTGGCTCGAGCCCATGTTGACCTGACGACCTTTGGGAAGTTACAGGTGAGGTTGCCATAGTCTAATCATAATCGGAATGATTCCTAGTTACAATAGCTAGTTAGCTCACATTACTGTTGATGTGAGTTAAGGAATACAAACTCGAGCAAAACCTTGCGTCGGTCACCTGCAACAATGATGACATCGCTTAGAGACCTCAACCCGACACCGCGACAAAAGGTCATGAACTCTAAAATTCATCTTCAAACGTGACCTCAAACCAGCATCATGTGACATAATTGAGAACGAGGTCAATAAAACAATGACAATGAACCATGTATCGCTTATCACCACCCAAACAACACTCAAGGTAACCCCATGATTGGGGTTGACTTAGGCACCACCAACGTGCGCATTCACATGAAAGGCAAAGGCATTTTGCTACGCGAGCCGGCTGTGATTGCCATGAGTAAAGACACCCAAGAAGTTAAAGCCGTCGGCGAAGAAGCTTACCGCATGTTAGGCCGCACACCGGGCAGCATCATCGCGGTACGGCCCATGGCAGACGGCGTGATTGCCGACTACTCGCTCACCGAAAAAATGCTTAAAGCGTTTTTGAACAAAGTTGTTAAGGGTGCTAGCCGCTTGTTTAAGTACAACATTATGGTCTGTGTGCCTAGCGGCATTACCGAAGTAGAGCGGCGGGCGGTGTTGCAGGCCATTAAGCAGGTAGCCCACAAAGTGTACTTGATCGAAGAACCCATCGCGGGTGCGATTGGCTCCGGCATTAACATCGCTGAACCAATTGGTTCTATGGTGGTAGATGTCGGCGGCGGCACAACCGACATTGCCATTATGAGTTTGGGCGCACTGGTGGTGGCCGAGTCACTTAGGATTGCTGGCAACACCTTTGACGAAAACATTATTCGTTATATAAAAGACAAAGAAAACTTGCTGATTGGTAGCCGCACGGCTGAGGAGATTAAAACCAGTGTAGGCGCTGCTCGTGTTAATACACCCGGCGACATTATGCACATGGATGTGCGCGGGCGCGACCTGATTAACGGCATGCCCAAAACCATTTCTGTGAGTACCGAAGATGTAGTGAAAGCACTTCAAGACTCGCTGGATAAAATTGGTGACGGCCTTAGGCAAGTGCTCGAGCAAGCCCCTCCTGAATTGGTGTCAGATGTCATTGAACGGGGCATTGTCTTAAACGGCGGCGGTGCACTGCTGCGCAACCTCGACAGCTTTTTAGGTGATGTTGCAGATATTCCGGTAGCAGTCGCTGAAAATCCCACCGACTGCGTGGTCATTGGCACCAGCCAAGCACTCGACATGGTACACGTGCTGCAAGGCGGCCTCGTCATGGGTGGCGGGCGGCGTTAATGCACGTATCCAAGCTCTGCACTCGTAACCTTAACGCTAACCACATGGATGACGCCAACCACATGGGTAATAGCAGTTTTGTGACGGTCATGAGGTAATCCTGTGCCTAACGGTCGCCAACATGAAACCATCAACATTGTTAGCTTTGTAGCACTGGGGAGCGGCTACGCATTGGCACGTTCTCAAGGTCTGCTAGAAACACGACCCTTGCTTACCTCTATGAGTTTGCTAACTAGTTTTTCGGTGAGCTACACATTGGGAACGTTTCTGGTTACACCTGACCTTGACCTTGCTGAAAACCGTGTACGGGCCAAAGGGCACTGGGGCATGCTTGGCTGGTTGTGGGTGCCTTATGGCAAACTGTTTTCGCATAGGGGCCGCTCGCATACATGGTTTGTTGGCCCGTTTACAAGGCTTGCCTACTTGGCCATTTTGGGTGTTTTTGGACTTACCTGCGCGGCGTTAATTGCGTCTGCCTTGGGGCGCGGCTTGCGCTTACAAACACAGGTATCACGCTACTGGTTTGAGATTAGCCTCGGGATTATTTTTGGCTATTACATTTCGCAGTGGGTTCACTTACTTGCTGATGGCGTGTTCCCGTGGCACGGGCACAGCTTGCGTAGGCGAAGGTCACGTAAACGCAAATCGCGTAAACGTCGGCAACGGGCACGCTGGTAATAAGAGATGATGGCATCAACTAGCTACGCTTCAACTATCTACATTGGTAACATCTACCGTAAGCCTTAAATACCGTTTTAGCGTCAATCACGTTGTTGACAGACCTAGTAGTGGCTCGAGCAACCTACCAAAACCGTCTACAACATAAACCTAAATTCCACCAACACCGCTGTTTACAATGACTCGAGCAGCATTGTTATAATTAACTCATCGTGCTGGGAACTGGGTGCTAACCTACCGTGTCAGAAGCTGTTTTTGAAGGCAAACTCCGCGAAGGATTACTTGCTAACACGCTGCAATACCTGTCACTGAATCAAATGACTGGCTGCCTGGTGTTACGAAAACGCAGTGGTATCACCGGTAAAGTTTTCTTTGAGAATGGTAAGCTTGTTCACGTTGTAGCTGACAGACAACTTGGTGTGGCCGCACTGGCGCGCTTGCTTACCTGGCAAGTTGGCCGCTTTGGCTTTTTTGAAGATGTACCCAGCCCTGCCCAGAGCATTAAAATTTCACTAGACCACGCGCTTATGCAAGCTAGCTATGAAGTGGATGTAAGTATTAAGCTACGCTCGCCGCTCACGCCCAGTAGCGTGTTAAGCATGCGCGAAGACGCACCTTTAAACAATACAAATACGGTTGCCTTAGAACTTAAAACGCTGCTGCTACTGCGCTATTTAGATGGCCGCTCGAGCCTCGGTGAAATTGCCGAGCGCTTCGGCGTTCCGTTTGCGGACATCTTGCAACCTGCCGATGAACTGCTCAAAGGTGACATTGTCCATTTGACTGCCAAAAGCAAATACTTAGAACCCGCCTTTGTGGACGAACTTACCGAGCTGGCTCTAGACTTTGTGAGCCCTGTTGCTGATGTACTCGTTGAAGATTTGCTTAAAGACCTAGGGCTTTCTGCTAGCACGGTTTCAGAAGATGATGTTTCTACGCTGCTCAGCGGGCTCCAGCACTACTGCCAACACAGCCAAGGTTGCGACGACTTTAACCGGGCCGCGAAAGACTTGTGCCAACGTCATGGGCTCGAGTTCGTCGTCTAAACCTCTTAAACTCACAGCTTCACAACATCCCCCACAGTTCTCACCATGCCTTGGTGATAGCATCATTTGTACATCGTCGTCTTACACATTTTGATCCAAAGATTGCGAGGATTTTTATGCCTAAAGCCGTTTGGAACAACACCGTGATTGCCGAAAGTGATGCCACCGAGCTTGTCGAGGGCAACCACTACTTTCCACCTGAGGCCGTCAACATGGACGCGCTAACCCTAACCGAGCAGCACACGACTTGTCCGTGGAAAGGTCAAGCGAGCTACTACACCATTAGCGCGAACGGTGAGCAACTTGTCAACGCCGCTTGGACCTATTTAACACCCAAAGATGCTGCCAGTAACATCACCAAGCACGTTGCCTTTGACCGCCGGGTGACGGTTTCTTAATAGCTGAACAGCTATCCAGCAAACAAACTTGTGCAGCAGCGCATAGCTATCATTGGTAATTCGGGGTCAGGGAAAACGTATCTTGCTGCCAAGCTAGGCGGGCTGTACAACTTCCCTATTGTGAATTTAGATGATCTATTTTGGGCGTCTAGCAGCTACACCACAAAGAGATCTAAAGATGAAGTTTACGCCCTGTTGAATCAATGGCGAGATGTTACGTCGTGGATCATTGAAGGGGTGTACGGCGAACTCATTGCTTATGTTTTCGATGACATAGAAATGCTCATCTGGCTCGATATGGACTGGGTAACCTGCCGCGAGCGTATTCTTGCCAGAGACAAAGCAAATCGTGGTCAAAGTGAGGTTGACCTTGGGTCGCTTTTGGACTATGCCAATGCGTACTGGACTCGAGACAACGAACGCTCACACTTAGGACACGCCAGCTTGTACAAACAATTTTTAGGCGTGAAATACCACCTTGCTTCATCTGAGGCTGTTGATCAGTTTCTCCAGCAACAAGCGCAATGTTTGCTTAACTAACTGATGATATGTTGCTATTTCACGGTAAACTAAGACCGGAGGAAACCCATGAAACATACCTTACTAATGTTGGTCATTGCCGGGCTTTTGAGCAGCCTAGCACTCGCCCCTGCACAAGATGCCCCCGAGCCTGTTTACGGCGGCGAGGTGAGCGTGGCAATTGTCGCTGAACCACCCGGGTGGGACCCCAGCGCGTCCACCTCACAAGAAATTGCCAGAGTTGTTTACCGCAACGTGTTTGAAGGCCTCGTAAGCATTGACAGAGGAGGCATGATTGAACCCACCCTAGCTGAATCGTGGGAGGTTTCTGAAGACGGCCTCACCTGGACATTCATGCTGCGCGAAGGCGTGCTATTTCATAATGGTGACCCGCTCGAGGCTAACGATGTTGTCGCTAAGTTTGAACGTGCCATGGACCCTGAGTCCGGGCACACCAACAGCGCGTACTACGAAGCCATCGAAAGTGTAACTGGCGAAGGTAACGTCATCACATTTACACTGAGTGAGCCTAATGCTAGCTTGCTTTACAATCTCGCCCGTCCAGATTCGATTATTTACCCAGCCGAACTCACCGAAACCCAGCGCAGCCAGCCGGTTGGCACTGGGCCGTTCATCTTTGCCGATTACGTTGAGGGTAGTCAAGTGCGCCTCGAAGCATTTGATGGGTATTACCTCGAGGGTGTTCCCTACCTAGATGCCGTCACCTACCGAATTATCTCTGACCCCAACGCACAACTCGCTGCACTGCGTGCTGGCGACATCGACCTCATTGGCACCTCGCTAAGCCCTGAAAACGCTCTACAAGTGCAAAGCGACCCTAACCTCAAACTGACCCAAGGCACAGCCACAACTGAAATCACCATGGCGCTCAACAATTCCCGTGAGCCGCTAAGCAACCCCTTGGTACGCCAAGCCATCACCCACGCGATTGACAAAAACGTGATTGTGGATGGCGCTATGTTTGGCTTTGGTACGGTCATTGGCAGCCACGCCACGCCAACTGAACCCTACTTTGTGGATGTTGAGCCGTACCCGTATGACCCGGAGCGCGCTCGAGCACTCCTCGCTGAAGCTGGCTACCCAGATGGCTTTAACATCACCTTTGAACTGCCCGAGCCTTACAACATTGAGCGGCGTAGCGGTCAGGTGATTGCCCAACAACTTGCTGAAGTTGGCATTACTGCAGACGTGAGCGTGGTTGAGTGGGGCACTTGGATTCAGCGAATTTTCTTAGGTTCCGACTACGACATGACCATTATTGGGCACAGTGAACCGCGCGATATTGGTATTTATGGTAACCCCGACTACTACTACCAGTACGACAATCCTGAGGTGCAAGAATTGCTTGCAAGTGCTGAACTTGCTGCCAGTGAAGCAGAACAACTTGATATTTTAGGACAAGTTGCACAGATTATTGCCGAAGATGCTGTCAACGTTTGGGTGATGAGCCCACCGTATTTAGCGGCTGCTGCCAATGACCTCTATGGCTATTGGGAAAACCAGCCCATCGTGGCTATTGATATGACCGAGGTCTATCGCGCACCCTAGATTATTATTTCTTTGGATTAACTAAGATGCTGAGAGTGAGAAGCTTATTTTTGCTTCTCACTCTTTAAATTAAGTTTCAATTTTAGGCATAGTAATCGGATAATCCCATTGCTTCAAAGTTACGGATGATTGTGTCTAGCAATGTAGGGTTTGCTTTCTTATCACTGCACAAATTTACAACAATTTCACATCCTGTGTCATCAAGCTCTATGATTCCTAAAAGATCAGGCGCAGTAAAACGACTTGTGTAATCATCACAACTTACATCTGAATGAATACCAAAATCTAAAATAGCTTGTTCAAGTTCTTCGTAACTTATTTCATCCGGGTCTATACAATATGTAAAAACTGGCGACAAATATGACTCAGGCGTAAAGTATGGCAGCTTAATAGGCTCATCTGTATCAGGCAGCATGTACAACCTTAAAGCATCTAAAAGATTTCCTTGCGTGCTGTGCACTTGCAAACTACCTCGATCCGAGAAGTAGAACGTTTCTGTCATTGGGTGAAAGATCAACATACTTCCTTCGCCTGACTCAGCTAGCAAAATGCTATTTTTTGCTGCCTCTTTTGAAAAGATATTCTCATCCCACCATGGCTTGCCTTTAAGTAAACTAAGCCAAAATTGATAACGCTCAGTCAACTCCTGCTGAGTAAAAACATTGACCCAGTTACAAAACTCACCCCGCCCAAGTTCTTGGAAATATTCCAAATACCCTTCAGGCAACTTAAACCCATCAATAAAATCTAGCTGAAAGTTAGGGTCTTGGGGTTCAGGTTTGGCATGACCAACAATGTAGACGTGTTCGTACATACCTCAGATTATAAGGTGTTTTTTAGTGGTGGTAGAGATTGCAATGGATGAGACTCCATGCTGTAAGATTTCAGCTAACTCGAGCTTGGATGCAAACTTAATCCTGAGACATACTCAAAATCTTTAAGATTAAACGTAACTAGTGTGATGCCATAAACAACTGCTGTAGCCGCAATAATGGCATCTGGAACAAGAATGTGACGACCGGGTTTTTTACCTGCGGCTATTAGTTCACCAGCTTTGTCAGCCACTCGAGCATCAAGCTCAAGATTGACACACCTCGCTAACAATTTGTTGGTTATCTGCTGTTCATCTGCGTGAGCACCTGCACGAATCTCGAGCCTTGTCACCGTTGAAATACAAAGGCGATTGGCTTTACCCAGTCCTCGTAAAAGCTGTACCGTACTTTTGTGACCTCGCAAGTGACGTATTAACAAACCCGTATCAAGCAAATAACGCACAAGCTAGCCCCAATTTTGACGCAATCCTTGAAGCCATGTGTCTATAGCTGCTTCATCTTTCATCTCTGGGTGATGGTCCAACGACCAACTTCCGGCGGACACATCTAGTACGTTGATTTGTTCAATTAAATCCAAATGCTCTCTGATCGCTTCAGTAATAAATAAGCTGCGTTTGCGACTTGGCACGGCCTCGTTGAGGCGCTCAATCAAGTCTTGAGGTAAGGTAACTGTCACCTTTTTTTGCATTATAGCCATCTAACTAGACCTCCTTATAGACATCTAGCTTAGCATACGTTACTTGTCTTTGGAGCTTAGGATTTGGGGCTTAGGAACCCAAGGCTTAGTTTAAGACCATCACTTAAAACCTCAACATTTGAATGCAACTTGGCGTTTAAGCTGGGATCATCTAATTTGAATCTAAAACTTTGAACAACAACCTCAAGCTATGGACTTAACATTTGATAAGGCGTTTCTTGATCTATCTCCTTATAGTGACGGCTGTAGTAAAGGAGAAGATTATGAACATCACATTGATCGGCTTAGGCATTATGGGGAGTCGCATGGCTGCTCACCTGCTCGAGGCTGGGCATACCCTCACTATCTACAACCGCAGCAAAACCAAAGCAGATGCACTCATTGAACGGGGTGCTACTTGGGCTGAATTAGCATCCACTGCTGCCAAAGGCGCTGATGTCGTCATCACCATGCTGGCACATCCAGAGGCTGTGAGTGACCTTGCCTTGGGCGGAACGGGTTTCTTGGCTGCTATGAAGTCGGGTAGCTTGTGGGTTGACTCGAGCACCCTCCACCCCACTTTTTCCAAACACCTCGCAACTCAAGCAAAAGCACACAGCATTCACTTTTTAGACGCTCCTGTCGCTGGCTCCAAACAACAAGCTGAACAGGCTCAACTTGTCTTTTTTGTAGGTGGTCACGCAGCTGATGTCGCCACTGCACAACCTCTTTTTGAGGTCATGGGGCGGGCTGTAATCCACGTGGGTGAGCACGGTATGGGCACGTCACTCAAGATGGTGGTGAATCATCAACTGGCAAATTCGATGGCAGTATTTAGTGAGGGTGTTGCGCTGGGGCAAGCATTAGGCATCTCTGAAAAGATACTTTTGAATACGCTGATTGGTGGACCCGTCACGCCGCCTTATTTAGCAAGTAAGCGTGAGAAGCTCGAGTCCCGCCACTACCCCGCAGAGTTCCCCCTTAAATGGATACACAAAGACTTGCAGATGGTACAACAAGCAGCGCAAGCAGTGAATGCGTCCGTCACACTTGCTGAGCACGTTCGGGGTATATATGCAGATGCGCTCGAGCACAACCTCGGTGAGGCAGATTTTTCAGCGCTGTACAGTCACCTACTTGATGCTACAACACCATCAAACGAGGCGTAGATGTCACCGTATTCGCTAGAATGGCTTATGTTGTATCCACAAGAGTTTAGCAATATGCGCGATGCCCTCAACCGTTGGGTTACGCTAACTGACCACCAGTGGGATACACTTGCCAGTATCTTTCATGTCCAGCATGTCGCAGCCCGCAGTATGGTCTTACAACCGGGTGATGACACTCATGACTTGTTCTTTGTTCACAAAGGCTTGCTACGCTTTTTTTATCCTGCTGACAACGGGCAAGAAGCCAACAAAGCGTTTATTGCTGAGGGTGAGTTTGCTGGGGCACTCGCTGCCTCAGCGCTTAATTTGCCCGTGATTTACGGTATTGAGGCACTGGAAGACACAACTTTGCTCGTTACACCTGTGGCGAGATTTACAGACTTGTTTGATGAGCATCCGGTGTTTGATAGGCTCGGACGCAAACTCACCGAGCTGTTGCTGGTGCGTAAAGAAAAACGCACCCGTAGTTTTATGCAGCAGAGCGCTGGTGAGCGCTACCTCGAGTTTATAACAGAGCACCCCGACCTCGCCGCCCGCGTGCCGCAGTATCACATTGCGTCCTACTTGGGTATTACCGAGGTGTCCTTGTCGCGGCTTAAAAAGGGTGTGCTCGAGCAGGCATCATCTACTTAGACAAGTTGAGTCTCAAGCTCAATGAGCTGATGTCAAAGTGTTAGTACATTGGTAACATATGCTTCCTTTAGACATTATGTAGGTACGCTATGATGATTTTGAATAAGCGGGTATTACCTCAATATTCAGAATTTAGCAGCTCTCCCGCAGCCTTCAGATGAGGTTCTATGATTGGTCGCAACACACATTTTACGCTTGCCGTTCATATTTTGACGGTGCTGGCACTTTATGAAATGACCCAAGCTGGCCCTGCGCCGTCTGCGAAGTTGGCGGAAAGTGTGGACACCAACCCAGCGTTTTTGCGGCAACAGATTGGCCGCCTTAAACAAGCAGGGTTTGTGACCACAAAACTTGGCATGGGCGGCGGGACAGTCCTAGCACAAAAGCCAGATACTATTACCTTGTTAGATATTTACAGATCCACCGAAGGTCAAACAACCTTGCACAGTCATCACATTCGTGAAGGTTCAACTTGCCCGGTGGGAAGTAACATCGGCAGTTTTTTTGACACGCTCGCTCAAGAGTTAGACAGCGCCATCGCCACACAACTAACCGATATTACAATTCAAGATGTTGCCACCGAGCTATTCCAGAAAAGCCAGCAGTCATCTGAACTTGTGTCTTCCACTTAAACCCTAGCTTTACTGTGATGTGAACACACCTGCGCATATCGTCATTGCTGCGTCTGCTGCCAAAGCATTACCGCATGTACCCTTAAACAGTGCGGTGCTGATTGGCTCGGTCGCACCAGACCTGCCGCTGTATACGTTGAGCTGTGTGGCTGGGCTTTACTTTATAGTGATTAAAAAGATGCCGCCTAAAGCCGCCGCAAGACTCATTTTTGATGAGCTGTTTTTCCATCACCCGGTTTGGATCAGCCTTCACAATCTTTTACATGCTCCGCTTATACTGGTTAGTGCAATTGTCGTGTCTGCATGGTTGTCTGGCACGTACGACCTTGCTAGATGGTGGCTGTGGTTTTTCTCGAGCTGCTTACTGCACACCCTGCTCGACATTCCCACCCATCACAACGACGGACCGCTCTTACTTTTTCCAGTCAACTGGCAGCTGCGGTTTAGAAGTCCCATCAGTTATTGGGATACTGCCAAGGGTGCCCGCAAATTCATGATGTTTGAAGTCTGCCTAACTCTTGCTTTGACGGTTTATTTAGTTTGGATGTGACTCAACTTGTCACTTTAGCCAGATGCGAATGCGTCAGCTAAGCACGTCCCAAACACACTTCCTCAATTAACTCTAAACAACATCCAAGCTCACCTCTTGACAAAGATCATCATTTAGGATTAAATGTAAGTGTGTTAGTTACACAATAACCTACTAGCACGTCATCGATGACACGACGGTACAGATTCAGGTTTCAGAACCACCTCAAGGGAGATATTTATGTTTGCAACCCAGTACCCAACCTCACGCCGCTTGACAGCCTTTGTCACCGCTAGTCTCATCAGCCTAAGCCTCAGTTCTGTTTCGTTAGGAGAAACCACCATGACCACCGCAACGCTCGAGCAAGCACCCGTCCAGCAAGCTGAAAGCACCCGCAGAATGCAGACTCCCATGACACTCGAGGACGTTCAAGCCTACGCCGTCGGTGAGTGGGCCAGCATCAGCATGGAACTGCGCCCCACCGAAGACCGGGCTGGCAGCGGGCAGATTCAGCCGACCCACCTCAAGCGGCACTTTAGCTACCTCAGTAAAGATGAATTTGTTGGTGTAATCACTCAATACGCAGATATTGCCGGTGAGGTTCCGTTAGTTGAGTTTGAATTTAAGGGGAGTTTAGTTTGGGGTAACCAGCACCCAATTGTAGAGGGCGCTTGGACCATCGATTATGTTTTGGACGAAGGGTTTGCCATTACCGC
>JBCCOX010000033.1:0-16144 GCA_039025155.1 Deinococcota bacterium
CTGCGATTGATCCCTTGCGCGAACGCTTAGTTATGTCCTTAGAAACAGTCATTGGCCCACGCGCCAGCATTTTAGACGAAGAGCCAGATGCTGCCAAGGTCATCAAGTTTAGCTCGCCAATTTTAGATAGTCGCCAGTTTGCGTGGCTTAAAGACCAAGACCACCTGAAGGTGTGCAGTTTGCAAACAAGGTTTGATGTTGCTGCTGGCGAAGACGGGCTAGAACCTGCGCTAGACGCACTGTGTGATGAGGCTGTGGCCAAAGTGGATGATGGCTGCGGGGTGTTGGTGTTATCTGACCGTGACATTGATAAAACGCACGCGCCTATTCCTATGTTACTGGCTACGGCTGCTGTGCATCACCGCTTATTGCGCGAGGGTAAACGCACCCGTACAGCTTTGGTTATTGAGAGCGGTGAACCCCGCGAAGACCATCACTTTGCCTGTTTGATAGGGTACGGGGCGGCGCTTGTGTATCCTTATTTGGCTTACCAGAGTGCCGTGGATGTGCTGGCTAGTACGCGGCTCGAGCATAACCTCAACCCTGCTAGCGCCCAGCACAACTACCGCCGGGCAGTTGAAAAAGGCATCCTCAAAATTATGTCCAAAATGGGCATTTCGACCATGAGCAGCTACCGTGGCGCACAAATTTTTGAAGCTGTAGGCATTTCCCAAGCGGTGATTAACCGCTACTTCACCGGCACGCCTAGCCGTATTGGTGGCGCGTTGCTAACAACCTTTGCACGTGACGTACTCACCTTCCACAAAGAAGCCTTTGAAGATGATAGTTCAAATGGGCGGCTTGTTGACCGGGGTATTTACCGCTTCCGCAAATCCGGTGAGTACCACGCGCTCAACCCACAAGTCTTTAAGTCCTTGCACAAAGCCGTGCGCACGCAGAGTTTTGAGGCCTTTGAAACATACAGCAAAGCTGTTGACGAGCGCCCGCGAGCAAACTTGCGCGATTTACTCACCTACAAAAAAGCGCCTAGCCCACTGCCTTTAGATGAAGTTGAGCCCATTGAAACTATTGTGACCCGGTTTACAACTCAGGCGATGAGTCATGGGTCGGTCTCGAGGGAAACCCACGAGACCATTGCTATTGCCATGAACCGCCTAGGTGCCAAGAGTAACTCTGGTGAAGGCGGCGAAGACGTCGGCCGTTTTTACAAGTATGAACGCGATATGCCTGAGCTTAGCCACGCTCCATGGCACCCAAAACAGGGCGATTGGGCCAACAGCGCCATTAAACAAGTGGCCTCTGGGCGCTTTGGCGTGACACCACACTATTTAGTTAACGCCCGCGAGTTAGAGATCAAAATGGCCCAAGGCTCCAAACCCGGTGAAGGCGGGCAGATTCCGGGTCATAAAGTCAACGATGAAATTGCTCACATTCGCCGTTCAGTGCCCGGTGTAACGCTCATCTCGCCGCCGCCTCATCACGATATTTATTCCATTGAAGACCTTGCTCAGCTTATTTACGACCTTAAACGGGTCAACCGTTTTGCACGGGTAGGCGTGAAGCTTGTAGCTACGGCTGGCGTGGGCACTATTGCTGCCGGTGTTGCCAAAGGTTACGCAGACAACATTCAAATTTCTGGCCACGACGGCGGTACGGGTGCATCTCCCTTATCGTCAATGAAGCACGCAGGCGCACCGTGGGAGCTTGGACTGGCTGAAACCCAGCAAGTTCTGGTTGAAAACGAGTTACGCGGGCGGGTGACTTTGCGGGTTGATGGCGGCATGAAAACCGGGCGCGATGTCATGATGGGTGCGCTCCTAGGTGCTGAGGAATTTGGCTTTGGCACCACCGCCCTGGTCGCGGCAGGCTGCGCTATGATTCGCCAGTGCCACTTAAACACCTGCCCTGTAGGTGTGGCCACCCAACGTGAAGACTTGCGCGCTAAGTTTCCCGGTGAGCCTGATCATGTCGTCAATTTTGTGACCTATGTGGCCCAACAAGTGCGCATGATTTTAGCTGAGATGGGCTTTAGAAGCCTAGATGATGTGATTGGGCGAGTGGATTTGCTTATACCCAAAGATGTGACCTTACCCAAAGCCAGTCAGCTTGACTTAACAGCGATTCTTAGAGACCCCGACCCAACAGGTGCTAAACCACGCCGTTCACAGCAGCGGCACAACAACCGCCCAGAAGACAACGTGCCGCTGGATGAGCGTATTTGGCAAGACTGTGCTGAGGCAATTCGCACCTGTGAGCCTATCCAAAGACACTATGAGATTAGCAACCGGGAGCGCTCGGTGGGCGCGCGTTTGTCGGGCGAAATTGCCCGTGTACACCACGATGAGGGCCTGCCAGCAGGCACTATTGAACTGACCTTTAAAGGCGTGTCTGGGCAGAGTTTTGGCTTGTTTAACAACCGTGGGGTTCGGCTCATCCTTGAAGGTGAAGCGCAAGACTATGTGGGCAAAGGTATGTATGGCGGCGAAATTGTGGTGCGACCACGTGCAGAGACGAAGCTTATCCCACATGAGCACAGCATTATTGGGAATACTGTGTTGTACGGCGCAACAGGTGGTAGTTTATATGCTGCTGGGCAAGCAGGTGAACGCCTTTGCGTGCGAAATTCTGGCGCGCGTGTTGTGGTAGAAGGCTGTGGTGACCACGGCTGCGAATACATGACTGGCGGCGTGGCGGTCATTTTAGGCGCTACCGGGCGCAACTTTGGTGCAGGCATGAGCGGCGGCCTTGCTTATGTGTTGGATGAAAATGCCACATTGCCAAGCCGTTACAACGGTGGCATGGTAGGGATCGAGCGCGTTACAACAGCTATTGATGAACAACTGCTCAAAGCTATGATTGAACGCCACTACGACCTTACCCAAAGCCCTAGGGCCAAAGCTTTACTGGCTAACTGGCAAGCATCTCTAGGACAGTTCTGGAAAGTTGCCCCGCACCCAACTGTAGAGGACGCCAGCGCCCAAGAGCAGGACGTAAGCAAATTGGAAATGGCCGCACTCGAGGCCATTCGCGCAGAAGCTACACCAGTTGTGTCTTTGTAGTCTTTGTAATTAACCCACATACTACGTTACCCTCCACCTCGTTCATTCGAGGTGGATTTTTACTAGCTTAGGGTGTTACTTAAGTCGTTACTTAAAGCCGTCAGGAAAAACATCAATCTGGGGTGCTACCGAGTCAACAATGGTCTTTTCATCAATACTGGCAACGTTGCTGAGCTGATCAATCTGTGCGAGAGCGTCGTCCATAATGTCGTCGTAGAGTTGCAATACCTCTTCGGGAAAGCCTTCTGTACTCTCGGCGGTCATTTTGAAAAGCTGCATTTGATTGAGAAAATTGTTGAGAATGTGCTGGGTTGAGGTGAGCATCGCTTTGTAAATTTTGAGGTTTTCAACCCTGACAACGCGGCTTCTACGCCTGTGAAATAAATCGAGCGCTAAAAACAACACTAAAATGATGAGTGACAAAGCCAATTCGTCAATTTTTAGGTTATCGTGTCCACCAAAAAGCTCGAGCACCCCATCTAAATACGTTAAGTCAAACGCTAGTGTTGATAGCCATAATCCCAGTGATACAACACTGCCAATCAATGTAAAGATGTAGTCTTTCATGAAGTTCCTTGACTGCCAGAGGCAACCTGCGAGTGTAGGTGTTCAAAGGGGTGTGAACAATCAGTAACTAAGAGGTTATTTTACCGCCAGTTAGCGATGTTGGCACAAGGTGTACACCTTACAGTTTATTACAACTTATTAGAGCCCATAGTGGCTAAATACCTTCTCGTATTACTTCGTTTAATTGAAAAACGATAAATATAAGAAAATACCTTCTGAGGCGGCACTTAACACAGCAACATGAGTGCAAAATCTGTATGGATGTGCAATACAACGTCTAATACAACATCCACACCATTAGTAGTTGCTTGCTAGCCTTGTGCCATAATAACGCTACGATGACCGTATCTGCGGCTGCCCACAAAATGTTGCGCCAAGTATTTGGCTACAGCAGTTTTCGAGAAGGGCAATTGGCCATTATTGAGCATCTGACAGGCGGCGCCAATGCGTTTGTGCTCATGCCCACGGGCGGCGGTAAGTCGCTGTGTTATCAACTGCCGGCGCTACTTAGGCGGGGGACCGCTGTGGTGGTGTCGCCTTTAATTGCACTTATGAAAGACCAAGTGGACGCCCTAACGCAAGTGGGGGTGGCGGCTGCGGTCTTGAACTCGAGCTTGTCAGCAGCCGACCTACAAACAACCGAAGCAAAGCTAGTTGCAGGTGAGCTGGACTTGCTTTATATTGCCCCAGAACGCCTTAATAAAGCATCAACCCAAGCTTTATTAGAACGCACCCGTATATCACTGTTAGCCATTGACGAAGCTCACTGTGTATCGCGCTGGGGTCATGATTTTAGACCAGATTACCTAGCGCTCAAAGATCTCATCAAGCGTTTTGAAGATGTTCCCCGCATTGCCTTAACTGCCACAGCAGATGCTGTGACCAGAGCCGACATTGTGCAGCAATTAGCACTGGAAGACGCCTACCAACACGTTGCCAGTTTCGACCGTCCCAACATTTGTTACAACGTGGTAGACAAAGCCAACGCCAAAAAGCAAATATTCAACTTTATTCAGCGTGAACACGTTGATGGTGCTGGTATCGTCTACTGTTTGTCACGCAAACGTACTGAAGACATGGCGGCGTATTTGCAAGCGCGTGGTATTAACGCACGCCCTTACCATGCGGGCTTACCAGCAGCAACACGCGATGAGCATCAACAGCAGTTTTTACAAGGTGATCTTCAAGTGATGACGGCTACTATTGCTTTTGGCATGGGAATTGATAAGCCAGATGTACGCTTTGTGGCGCATTTGGATTTACCCAAAAACTTAGAGGGCTACTATCAAGAAACAGGCCGGGCCGGGCGAGACGGCGAAGCAGCCAGCACGCTACTCACTTACGGTTTGCAAGATGCGGTGTCTTTGCGGCGCTTACTCGCTCAGTCCACCGCAGATGAAGCGTTTAAGCGGGTTGAAACACAAAAGCTCGAGGCCCTGCTGGGTTACTGCGAAAGCGTGCAGTGCCGCCGTCAGGTGTTACTGGCTTATTTTGGTGAAACACTAGCTGAACCGTGTGGCAACTGCGATACCTGCCTGAACCCACCTGAGACCTGGGATGCCACGGTAGCCGCGCAGATGCTCCTTTCCTGCATTTACCGTAGCGGGCAGCGTTTTGGCGCTGGGCATGTGATTGATATTTTGCTGGGTAAAGAGACCAAGCGTGTGCTCGAGCTAGGTCACAATAACCTCAGCACGTACCGTATTGGTGGTGAACACAGTGTGACAACCTGGCGCATGTTGCTGCGCAGTTTAGTGGCAACGGGCTATATCAGCACAGATGCAAGCGGCTACGGGGTGCTTCAACTTACGCCACAAAGTGCAGGCGTGCTCAAAGGCAAAACACAAATTTTGGCGCGGCAAGTTAGCACCAAGGCCGCGCAAGCAAGCCCGCAAAGACCCTCAACCCCAGTAGCAGCACGGCAAGTTAGCACCTTAGAACCTGGTCAAGAACCACTCTGGACAGCGCTTAAAGCCTTGCGAACCAAGTTTGCACGTAGTCAACAGGTGCCACCTTATGTCATTTTTCGGGACCTGAGCTTGCGCGAGATGGTCTCCACGATGCCGGCCACCTTAGCTGAGATGCGCAAGATTAACGGAGTGGGTGAGGTAAAGCTCGAGCGCTACGGACAAGCCTTCTTGGACGTTCTCGATGACCACAGACTCCATGATCACAGACCCAAGCATGCAGCCGGATCAAGCACCCCAACATCAGATGATGCTCCAGATGTAGATGCTCCAGACGCAGATGCCCTAGAGTCATCTAAGCGCGATCATCATCGTCAATACGTCATCCATAGGCATCAGCTTGATGTTGTAGACGCTCATGATAGCTACCCTGCTACTGATACCCCTGCTTATACCACCGCTGACATCTCTGATACCGCCGCTGATGAAGTTGCTGATGCTCTTGGTGATACCTTAAACCTTATCTATGCAGGTTACAGCCCTCAGGAAGCAGCTAGCAAGCTTGCCCTTACGCTTAAACAAGTGCAAACTCACTGCCTCGAGCTCGTTAAACGCGGGCACTTAACAGCACGTGAAGCCACGGGGCTATCCAGCGAAGCCATTGATGCCGTTGAGCAGGTTGTGTTTGCTTTGGCTGAGACGGGCCGGGTGTCTCCTCAACAGGTGTATGAGCAACTCAACCAACGCTACAGCTTGCATGAGATTCGCTGTGTTTATGTGGCGCTCGAGCAGTAAAGCGCACCATCAGCAATGTGCCTCAATCTTCTAAATATTCGCCTACAAATTATCTCATGGCGCAGTTTTTGCTAACATAATGACCAAGCATGAACGAGCAAGTTGCAAACGACGGCGCAACCGAGTCTATTTTTGACGGGCTTTCGCTCATGGTGGATGGCGTGGGCTATCTACCTGTGGGGCGCTTGCTTATTGGTGTTGCGCTCGGCTTTGTTGTGGTGTTTTGTTACCTGACCTTACGAAATTTTTTGAAACCTGCACTCAAACCACCTGTAATTATTGCAGTATTCATCACCTTGGTGATTATTTTTATTAACCCCAACGTGTTTGTCATCGATTGGACGCTCATGTCAATTTATACTGGGCGGTTTGTGAACCGGCTTATTTTTGCTATCGCTAATAGTCTAGCAGTACTGCCGCAAGGACAAGTTGATGTATGGATTATCTTTGGCTTGTTTGCTGGGGGTTTTTTAGCCTACCGCGTGAAAACACCACCCAAGCCCGAAGAGTTTAAGTGGGGCGGCGGTGGTACCCTCAGCAAAAAAGCAGGTGACGACAAAAAGTAGCTCTACTATTAGTCACGACAATGTGCCGTATTCACAGGTAATTTTGAAACGTTGATGGGACAGGTCGTGTCATAGCATGAGCTTGTGAAATGGCATTACATCATCATAATTCAGGGTTTTAGTTACGCTGGCTTGTAAGCATGGAGGTCACTCCGGCCGCGCCACAACTTACCACTAACGTTATCGTCTTACTTACGACGCTTCTGGCAGAACTCCCTTGGCCCAGCATGTTGATTGCGTTTGGGGTTGGCTTTGGGCTTGTGTTCGTGTGGTTTTCACTGATAGATGCGTTCAAGTTTGTATTTGAATCAAAGGTATGGCTCACGGTTGTGGCACTTCTTGTGTTACTGTCTTTGGGAACAGACACCTGGACAGTGGATTGGGAACTGGTGGCACTGTACATTAGCAATACCCTAACAGGGCTATTTAATGTGTTAGCGACTGCGCTGGGAGTCTTCTCAAGCTATCCCCTAGATATTTGGGTTATTTTGAGTGCACTTTTGGGTGGGCGACAGGCTTACAAACAAAAGAAATCAGCAGCAGGTGGTGGCGGTGGCGGTGGTGGCGACAGGCGCAAAGGAGACCGTCGTCAGTGATATTGCAGTAAAATTCACGGCTGCTTGTTCATAATCTTCACGAGTGCCAATCTTATCTTAATCATGTCAATACATTGACATTCACTGTGACGGTGACTGCTCTAGGCTACGTATACCAACGTTGAAATAGGTGTCACGTTAAGGTGCGTCTTAACCATGACATCCTGTAAACACGTTAGAATCAAATATGTAGATGTTTTTGGAGGTATAGCGTGAAAGAAATAAGCTCTAATCGCGTAACGCTTAAACGCCAAGCTTGGTTACTAGTTAGCTTAATTTTAGTTTCAGTTGTGTCGCTAGCGGCATCACAAAGTACAACGCCAGACGCAACCACGCCAGCTATAAGCATGCTCGAGCAATCTTATGCTAGCGCCGTGTTTGCAGGCGGCTGCTTTTGGTGTACCGAGGCCGACTTTGAAAAGCTAGATGGCGTCATTGAAGCTGTCTCTGGTTACACTGGCGGCGACGTGCTAGACCCAACCTACCGCCAAGTTGTCTCAGGTAATACGGGACATTATGAAGCTGTCAAAGTGTTTTATGACGATAGCCTATTAGACTATCAAGACCTGCTCAGTGCCTTCTGGCGCATGCACGATCCTAGTGATGCCGGCGGGTCCTTTGTTGACCGAGGTCAGTCATATCAATCTGCTATTTTTTATGCTAATGCTGAGCAAGAGATGCTGGCGAATGGTGCCAAACAAGCGCTTGACCAAGCAGGTAAATTTGACCGCCCTATTGCCACTGAAATTTTGCCTCTTGGTGAGTTTTACGTTGCTGAGGACTACCATCAAGATTATTACTTGAAGAGTGCTACACGCTACGCGCTTTACCGCCGGGGTTCAGGTCGTACTCAGTTTATTGCCAATGTTTGGGACGGTGACGACACCCTCTACCAACTCCCACAAGCCACCGAGATGCCCGCTGAAACCTTAGACGACAGCGGCGCAACCGTGCTGCCTGCGGACGCTGCCGGTGAAATCGTTGCGTTCTCAGCTGCAACCTTCGTCATGCCCAGTGACGACGAACTGCGCGCCATGCTCACGCCACTGCAGTACCGTGTGACGCAAGAAGACGCTACAGAACGCCCGTTTAACAATGAATATTGGGACAACAAAGCTGATGGTATCTACGTAGATATTGTCTCGGGCGAGCCGCTCTTTAGCTCAACGCACAAGTATCGTTCGGGTACGGGCTGGCCAAGTTTTACCCAGCCTTTGGAACCTGCTAACATCACTGAATACGATGACTTTAAGTTGTTTATGCGCCGCACCGAAGTGCGCTCAGCCCACGCGGATTCTCACCTTGGGCACGTGTTCAACGACGGTCCTGAACCAACGGGCTTACGCTACTGCATGAACTCTGCGGCAATGCGCTTTGTACCTGTCGAAAATATGGCAGCAGAAGGCTACGGCGAGTACTTGTACCTGTTCAACTAAGCGTTCAAATTAAAGATGCTTGTGCCCTCCTCACCTGAGGAGGGTATTTTTTTGAGCTGAGAAGGTTTGCTAAACTGAGGCTATGGACAAAGTGCTCGAGCCAGTTGCCAAATCACCAAAATTAGCTTTGTATATGGCCGAACTTGAAAAAATTTTGGTGTATGAAAAGCAGCAACGCGAACAGTTTTATAGAGAGATGCAAGAAGGTGACAAAACAGAATTTATCAACGGCGAGATAATTATGCATTCGCCCGTTAAAAATCGCCATACGAGTTGCGGACGCCGTTTAGTAATATTGTTGGGCGGCTATGTTCAAGAATACAACTTAGGGTTTGTGGGCTATGAAACAACCTTGATTTCGCTAACTCGTAATGACTACGAACCTGACTTATACTTTTTTGGCAATGCCAAAGCTAGTATGTTTCAGCCAGAACAGATGATTCATCCTGCGCCAGAGTTTATAGTAGAGATTCTTTCAAAAAGCACAGAAGCACGTGACCGGGGCATTAAGTTTGAGGATTACGCGGCGCATAGCGTGCAAGAATACTGGTTGGTGGACCCGGAAGGGGGGGTGCTCGAGCAATACCTTCTCCAAGACGGTACTTATACCCTCGCCCTCAAATCTGCGGATGGTCACGTCGCTAGCCCCGTCATCGAAGGTCTAAAACTACCCATCCGTGCAATTTTTGATGACGCCGTCAACATCCAAACCTTACAAGAGTTGCTCGCAAATAAAGAAGATGAGCCTGTGTAAGCAAGCTCATCTTGGACAGTATTTTAGGTTTACTGATAGCGTCTTTAACGCACTTCACTCCCACTCGCAATATCTTTGTCCAACGCGGAAATACTCAAATTACCGTCGGCATCTTCAGCAGCTAAAATCATGCCCTGTGATTCGATGCCGCGTAACTTCACTGGTTTTAAGTTAGCAACAATAATCACTTTTTTGCCCGCCAGTTCTTCCGGACTGTACCACTGCTTAATTCCAGATACAATCGTGCGGGTTTCCGGGCCAAGTTTCACGTGCAAGACCAAAAGCTTGTCCGCTTTCGGGTGATGTTCCGCGCGAATGACCTCAGCCACGCGGAGTTCTAGTTTGGCGAAGTCATCAATGGTAATTTCGTCTTTGTGCACAAGGTTGTCCTCGTCTTCGTTGATGGCGTCTTGTAGGGCAGATAAGTCAACGCGGGGGAATAGCGGCTCGCCCGTTTGGGTTTGCGTACCTGCTGGGGTAAGTCCCCACGTACTAGCTTGGTTAAGGGTGTAACTATCTGTTAAACCCAGTTGCGCGCGCAGTTCTTGAGACTTGTTGGGGATGATGGGCTCGAGCAACACTGACGCACAGCGCAAAGCCTCAATACAGTTATAGAGCACCTCATCTAAACGCGCAGACTGACTGTCATCTTTGGCAAGTTCCCACGGTTTGGTATCTGCAATGTACTTGTTGGCTCGACGAACAGCCTCAAGCACACTCTCGATAGCCCGATCAAATTGGAGGTTGTCAAAGGCTGTACTGACCTTATCAGCAAGTGGCGCAAAGATATCCTGCAAAGTTGTTTCACTAGCCTCACTCGGTGCTTGTGGTACAACGCCATTACGGTATTTACCTAGCATCCCCAAGGTTCGGTTAAGTAAGTTGCCGAGGTCGTTGGCGAGGTCGCTGTTGATGCGCTCAGCTAAGGCAACCTCACTAAACGAGGCGTCGAGTCCAAAGGTCATATCCCGCAAGAGGAAATAACGAAAGGCATCGTTACCGTACTTGGCTTGTAGATCGAGCGGGCGTACCACGTTGCCCCGTGACTTGCTCATCTTGGTACCGTCAATAAGCCAGTAGCCGTGTACATTGAGGTGTTTGTAAATGGGCAAACCCGCCGCTTTGAGCATGGTGGGCCAAAACACGCCGTGCGGTTTGACGATGTCTTTGGCAATGAAGTGGTTAACTGCTGGCCAGTAGCGGTTGGTTGTGCCGTGATGCTCGAGCACCGAGTAATAGTTAATGAGCGCGTCAAACCACACGTAAGTGACGTGATCGTCATCCCACGGTAGCGGAATGCCCCACGGCACGCGGCTTTTGGGGCGGCTGATGGATAAATCGCCAATGGGCTCGCGCAGCATCGCCAGCACTTCGTTGCGGTAACGCTCCGGACGAATAAGGTCGGGATTATCCTCAATGTAATCGCGCAACCAGAGGCGATATTTTTCCATGCGGAAAAAGTAGTTGGCTTCGCTTCTATGTTCAGGTTTTTTGCCGTCATCGGGGCAGACACCATCCACCAGCTCTTTTTCAGTCACAAAGCGCTCAGCACCCACGCAGTAAAGGCCGCTGTACTCCCCATAGAAGATGTCGCCACTGTCATACACACGTTGCAAAATGCGCTGCACAACGTCTTTGTGGCGGCCTTCGGTGGTACGAATAAAGTCGTCGTAGGCGATGTCCATGTTATCCCAAGCGTGTTTAAACTTTCCCGAAATGAGGTCGGTGTAAGCTTGCGCGCTCATACCGTTTTGCTCAGCAGCTTTATGGACTTTTTCGCCGTGTTCGTCGGTCCCGGTTAAAAAGAAGGTGTCGTCCCCTCTGAGGCGGTGCATCCGCGTAACAACATCCACCAAGGTTGTCGTGAATGCGTGGCCAATGTGCGGTTCGGCGTTCACATAAAAAATGGGCGTGGTGGCGTAAAACGTAGCTTTGCCCGAGTTGCTCGAGCTTGCTGAGGTGCTTGTGGGGTCTAGTTGTGTTGTGGGCGATATATCAGCCATGAAGGTCTCCAAAAAAGTAAGGGCCTCGAGTAAAAAGGGTTGCTCGAGGCAACACAGCAAAAAGCAAAACACGCAAAAAAATAGAGGCGCTTTTAAGTTGCAAGCGCCCGTCTCAACGTTGTTGTCGTGATAGTGTAGGGTTACACAATCAAAACAAGGTGTGTTGCAGCCGGGTTGTGGTTCATCATTCGCCATGTCATGATGAAAAGTGTAGCACAGTTAAGTGATATTGCAAGCTTCAAACGTCGTGCTGGAAACCTCATTACAAGTAGGCACATAGTTATATTGTGTAAGTTGCGTTAATCAGGTAAATTAGAGATATTAATAGCAGCCCGTCACCCGCTTAGCTTGTGTTGATTGTGGCTGTGTAGGTTGCACTTCATTGGCTATATGGTCACGGTAGGGTAAGTTACTTAGTTTTAGAGCATATTAGAAAGTGCTCATTTTTAGTGTAGTAGTGCTAGCTTGATGCATCTAAATTAGCTTGGCATGCGTTGTCAAAAGTGTGCCACATCTAAATTTTTAGTATACATTGCGCCAAAGGAAGGCGCTGAAATATCTTTAAATGGCCTACGTTTAGCGGTTTGATGGTTAGGCGTGCCGGGTCTTCAGGAGGAACCAGCATGGCGACACCCAAAGCAACTTTGCAAGATGACATTCAAACATCGATGCAGCGTGTTGCTGATGAGCAAGAACTTGACATTAGCTTTCGCGGGGGACGGCGTAAAACTGATATTACGCTTGCCACCATGCGGGGGCAACGGCGTAGCATGCTGGCACTAGCCTTACACGTTTCTGAAAGCTTTCCGGATGTTGACTTGGAACTGGTAAACATAGATACCAAAAGTGAGATTAAGACACTTATGTTGGCTGTCACTGAGAAGCTCGAGCATCAACAAACGCAAGTGCCAGAAAGAAGAGCGGTGCTCGAGAGTTACCTACGCAGGGCATTAGCAGATGAGTAAAGTCCACAAGATCACATAAAAAATTAATAACGTGAAGATTATTTAATAGCGTTTTCACCTTAGTTGCGTTCTTGAAACCTCAGTTTTATACTGCCAGTGTTTGTTTAGGGATTGTGTGAAGAATACTGTCGTGTCACAAAGTGCATGACAGTATTTACTATGTAGCGAAATTAGAGACGACAATCCTGTCTAGAAGTACAGTATTACAAAGTATCTCAGCATGTTTAACAAGGAGGATGACCATGAAAAAACATCGACGTATGTGGTTATGGGTAGGTCTGAGTTTGCTGCTAGCAGCGTGTAGTAGCTCTAGCACACCGGAAATGCCAACAATCACCACCCAAGCAGTCAATGTTGAATACGAGTTAGAGGCTAGTTTTGCAGCCTATCAACGTGGTGACATCAACCGCGATGGACGGGTAACTACAGCTGACCTACGAATTTTAAGCGGTGTGATTGCCAGTGGCGATGTATCTGGACTCGACGACTACCGCCGTTATCAAGCAGACTTTACCTGTGATGGCGTGCTGGATGTTGAGGATATTCGTGAAATTCAAGAGCGCGCTGCCAACGCCAAAGACCCTGCTGAAGTACAAATTTGCCCAACTGAGTTTGAGGTTGAAGATGGTGAGTTTATTGTACTCATAAGTAACATTGGGGATTTACCGTTTAACGGTCTACAGATTTTAGCTTCAGCAGGGTTAGACGTCTCATTAATTCCTACAATTTATCGAACGGCAACACCTACGACATTTGTCTATAACATTGAAGTTGCTGAAGGCGTTACCGAAGGGTCATTGTCCATTGATGGTGCGGGACTTGCAGAAGTTGAGTTTGATCTAGAGTTTGAGATTGCACTTGGCAATATTGCTGAGATTGTGGCGAGTCGCCCCGAACTGAGCGTACTCCTAGACGCAGTACTAGCAGCTGGGCTTGCAGATGCTCTCTCTGGTGACACTGAGCTAACCGTCTTTGCACCAGATAATGAAGCCTTTTTAGACTTACTAGAAGATTTAGAACTAGATAGCCTCGAGGCACTTATTACAGCAGTGGGTCTTCCTTTTGTTACAGAAGTCCTAAGTTTCCATGTAGTGCCCGGTATCTTTACTGCTGCAGACCTCATCAACCTGATTAATGCCAACGGCGGCCAGTTTATTGAACTTGAAACACTAACTGGTGGAACTGTGACGGTCGGTTTAGACGAGGGTGACGTGATTCTTCAAAACTTCGCCGAAGTAATTGAGGCAAATATTGAGGCGAGTAACGGTATTATTCACGTTATTGATGCCGTACTGGACTTTGCTGACGACACCAATAAAGACGGCACAATTGGTGTGGTTGATATGGTTATGGGGCAGATCACAACTACGGATCAATACTTCTTCACAGAAGATTCTGTACGTGACTACTTCGACTTCTTTACAGTTGTCGGCACCGAGCCCGGTCAAACAGTTGCTGTGACGCTCGAGAGCACAGAATTCTCTCCTCTTCTTCGTGTTGTAAGCAGTGCAGGGTTTGAAGAGTTTTCGGAAGATGATGCTATCAGTTTCACAGTAGTTGCTGACGAGCTTTTCTTTATTCAGGTTTTCTCAGTTCTAGATGGTGGTCTAGGTGCATATACGCTAACGACTGTTCTAGCTGATGAACCCCCGCCACCAACAATTGCTGAGATTGCAGTTGGCGAAGAAGACCTCACATCACTGGTGGAAAACCTAAATGCTGACCAAGTTAATCTGCTCTCAGATGCGACTCAAGACCTGGCAGTGTTTGCTCCAGTCAACAGTGCTTTTGAAGCAGCAGCTGGGTTACTAGCTACACTGTCTGCAGAAGAAATTGCTGAGATTATTAACTATCATGTTATTGCCGAGAGCTTTTCGGCTGTTGAGCTTATCCCACTAGATGGGCAGATGATTCCAGGCACAGACATCATGGTCTCTATTGTTGACGGTAACGTGTTTGTGCAAGGTTCTGGTAACGATGCGCCCATTCAAGTTATTGCAGCTGATATCACAGCTAGTAACGGCATCATCCACAAAATTAATGGCATCTTGCTGCCCTTAGACGAACCCACAATCGCAGAAGTTGCTGCCGGTGATGCTGAGCTCAGCTCACTTGTTGAAAATCTTAGTGATGACCAGTTAGCATTACTCTCCGATGAAGATGAAGAGTTAACTGTCCTAGCACCTGTTAATAGTGCGTTTGAAGCTGCAACGGATTTACTCGCTACCCTGACAGCAGACGAAATTGAAGAGATCATCAATTATCACGTGCTTGCAGCTATTTACTTGGCCGAGGACGTTATTGCCCTAGACGGACAAACTTTGCCTGGTACAGATATTGCAGTTTCTGTTGTTGATGGCTCAGTATTCTTGCAAGGCTCGGCTAACACAACACCTGTTGAGGTTATCGTCACAGATATTTTGGCGAGTAATGGTGTGATTCATAAACTTGATGGCATCTTGCTACCTGCGGATACTGTTGCAGAAGTTGCTGCTGATGACACTGAACTTACAGCCTTGGTTGACGCACTAAATGAAGATCAGCTCGAGCTTCTGTCCGATAGAACCGCTGATTTAACTGTCCTAGCACCAGTCAACAGTGCCTTTGAAGCCGCGACAGATCTACTCGCTACTCTGACAGCCGAAGAGATTGCTGAGATTATCAACTATCACGTGCTTGCTGTCCGTTACCTCGCCGCAGATGTGATCGGCTTGGACGGTCAGACAATTCCGGGTACAGACATTGCTGTGTCGGTTGTGAACGGTAGTGTGTTTTTGCAAGGTGCTGGTAATGATACTCCTATTGAAGTTATCGAGACAGATATTCTTGCTGGTAATGGTGTTATCCACAAACTTGATGGTATTCTGCTGCCATAAGCCCTAATAGCCAGCGTTTAAGAGGGCTCGAGCAGTTGCTCGAGCTTTTTCTTTGCATAGTTTACCGATACCTCACCATATTCACACGTGCGGAGCCATTTTTTGTTAGGCTGCTAGAGCAACCTAGCATCGCATCTTAACCTTAGGAGGAAACCTGTGAATCACGTCAGACATAAATGGCTACTGCTTATTCTTGCTGGAGTACTAGCAGCTTGCGGCAGTTCAGACCCGCCTGCACCCCAAACACTTGTCACCCAAGCAGTAGACGTTGACTATGAGCTCGAGCCCAGCTTTGCTGCCTATCCCCGTGGCGACATCAACCGCGATGGGCGCGTTAGCACAGCAGATTTGCGCATTCTCAGTGAGGTACTTGCCAATGGTGATATTTCTGGGCTAAACGATTACCGCCGCTACCAAGCAGATTTTACGTGCGATGGCATCCTCGATACAGATGACCTCGCAGAAATTCAAAACCGCGCGGCCAACGACAAAGCCCCGGCAGAACTCCAAATTTGCCCCAATATTGAGGTCTTAACAAGCAATGATGTTGTCGTACTTGTGAGTAATGTTGGTGATTTAGAGTTTAACGGGCTAAACCTTACAAGTTCCCCCGGCGTTAATCTGGACATCATTCCCGTGGTTTATGCAACGGCAACACC
>JBCCOX010000034.1:0-16051 GCA_039025155.1 Deinococcota bacterium
GAATGCAACCACCTGGAAGGATTTCTTCTTCCAATAATAATGTAGACGGTCCGAAGACCAGGACTGATAGATTTGATCCCAGGTATGGCGCTGAAAATGACGCCAATTTGTCTTGAGCCTCAGGTGGCTTCGGGCGGTGCAAATTGTAAGAGATCAATCCAGTAAGCTAGGGCTTCTTTGGCCATGTCGCTATTTAGCTCACCACCATTTTCGACGCTGGCTCTAAAGTCATCGCTAATACCCCAGTCGTAAAGACCAAAACTGGGGGCAATTGTTTCTAAAAATTCATAGGTAGATGCTGGGTGACCCGTTGACCCTTGTACGGTGGTTCCCCAAAGTTGGAGGTTATTATCTTCACCGTATTGGGTGAAGAACTCAGCGTTGTCGCGGTACTGTGCAAAACTGGTTGCAGGTGCTAAGTCGTAGCCGTAAGTTTCTGCAAAGGCAGCTTGAATGTCTGGGTCTTCAAACAAATCTTTGCGGTACAGGTAAACCTTAATAAACGCTTCCATAGGAACGCCGTACAAGTTACCGTTACCACCTCTAAAGTTATCTGCGAAGGTTGTAAAGTCGCTAAAGTCTACGTTGGGTGCGCGAAGATCAGGATTAGCTTCTAACGCAGTTTCAACGTCTACTAAAAAATCTCTAGCTAAATAAGAATAGATAATATCTTGCTCAATGTAGACAAAGTCGTAAATTCCTGTGTTGGCTTCCATATCTTTAATGGCTTTGTCGTACATTTGATCCCAAGACGTTGCTTCAAACTCTACCCGAATACCCGTTTCATCTTCAAATTGTTGGGCGAGTACTTCGGCAACATAGCGCGATGGCGGGCTGCTTTCAGACACGCCGCGAATGGTGACACCCTGCAGGTCTGCAGCAGCGTCTGCAAAAAAACTTTGGGCATTGCCGCTGGCAATAAGTGTGAACATCAAGATAAAAAACCCAATTTTTTTCATAATTTGCCTTTCGATATGTTCAAAATAAGATGTGTGCAAAACAACTAATGGCGTATAGACAATCTGATGACCAACAATCTGACGATTAAGAAAATAACCGCATCAGGTGCTTGATAATGCCGTTTCCGGTTGAACACAAAACGTTATTTCATATTCAACCCGAGCGGACGCGAGTTGAAAAAACTATGGGTTCCGGTGATGACGTAATCAACTCCGTAAGGGTTCATGTAGGCATCAATCGGAATCCGTATAACTGCATGTAAAAGGTGGCGCACATGCACATGATGTACACGTGCAGCAAGCGCGTAACACACCATAAACGTGCAGCAAAAACGACTAACCTCCCCTCAAAGGGCCTAAGTAAGTTGCCAATATGCAACTGGAAACAAGAATGTTCTCGTGACCAACAGTATAGTCATAGCCTCGTCTAAAAGTCAACGGAGGCTTGCGTATTGTGTGTGTCTGTGACGATGTATTTTAAGCTGTCGAGAAGGATTATGATTTCAACATCTGGCTTGTTAGGTTAAGGCTTATAGCAATAGGGTCAGCAAGATAAATGAAGGAGGAGCTATGTCAGTAGCTGTAGAAACAGGTGTGATGCAAGCTGCCCTCATGCAAGGGGCACACCATATTGAATGTGGTGAGATTGTAAAACCCACCGCGAGTACAGATAGCGTTTTAATTCGTGTAGGTGCAAATAGCGTTTGTGGGAGCGACTTGCACTACTATCACGAAGGCGGCATCGGTTCGATGGTCGTTGACGCACCGTTTACACCCGGTCACGAGTTTGCCGGGCAAATTATCGAAGGTACAGGTCAGGCTCACGGCCTAGCTGATGGCACGCTAGTTGCCGTAGACCCAGCCCAGCCGTGCCACGCTTGTGAGTGGTGTCATAGTGGTAATCATCATTTGTGTCCTAATCACTTGTTTGTGGGTGGGCCGCCAACACAGGGGGCGATGGCGGAGTATATAGCTGTGCCCGTAAACACCTTGCACCGCGTGCCTGAAACCTTTACAGCACAGCAAGCTGCGTTGCTCGAGCCCCTAGGTGTTGCCATACACGCGCTTGACCTTGCCAAGTTACGCCCTGCTTCGGACATTGTCATTTTAGGGGCAGGTACCATCGGGTTATATATGCTTATGTTGGCGCAAATTTCTGGGGCAAGTCGGGCCTGTGTGATTGAACCCCTCGAGTACCGCCGCAATAAAGCTGTAGAACTTGGTGCGGCCGCTGCGTTTGCAGATGTGGCCTCTTACCTTGATTACACAAATGGCCGTGGTGCTGACGTTGTGCTCGAAGCAACCACCTCACCAGACGGCCCAGCTCATGCAAGTCAAGCTGCCCGCATTGGCGGCAAAGTTGTACTGGTGGGTATTCCAGATGGTGATGCGTTTACCCTGCAAGCGTCACTGGTGCGGCGCAAGGGCCTCACCCTTAAAATGTCGCGGCGGATGGGCAACATTTATCCGAGGGCTATTCAACTTGTCGCAAGTGGCAAGATAGATGTCAACGCGATTGTGACCCATGTGCTGCCCCTCAGTAAGGTGAAGCAGGCCTTTGAGATGATGTCTAGCTACAGTGATAACGTGATTAAGGTGGTGCTCGAGCCCTAAGAAGCCATCGGAAACGTCTTTGAAACCATCAAGTTGAGGCGTTTGAGGCTGATGCACTGCTGTGTTTTGAGCATGAAGATATCTACGGTTGACCTTGATGAATGCGGCATCCAATACCAAATCTAAGGAATGATGTCATCGTCCACACTGTGTCTAGACTGTCTAAGAGCCTGTCTAATACTAAAGTGCTTTTTGCATGGCACTTTGTACCCTACAAAACGCGCGTGTACACGCAGTTCTGCGAAGCAAGAGCGTACCCTTAGACGATGTAGACTACGACATTGTTGCTTCGATTTAGTATAACAGGGTCAATTTTGGACATCACTTGGGTTATATCAAACAACACAGGTAATGTTCTAAACGGTAGTTAAGGTCATCAATCAGGTGATGAATAAGCCTCATTGAAGACTGGTTAGACATTTTCTTGTAAGCGTGGGTCAATCCATTTGTAGAGCGCATCAACCCCGAGGTTGGTCATGACTACAAACAACGCCACAATACTCACAAATGCTTGAATCAACGGGATGTCCCTAGCGTTTGCAGCCTCAACAAGTAACCGCCCCATGCCAGGATAGGCAAACACAGTTTCAACCACGGCTGTGCCTGCAATAAGGCTGTTCACTTGGCTACTGAGGGCTGCCAACATGGGGATAAGTGCGTTTCGGAGCGTGTGTTTGAGGGTAATCCAATACCAAGACAGCCCTTTGGCTTTGGCAGTACGTATGTAATCTTGGGCTAGCACGTCGAGGGCACTAGACCTAAGTAACTTGGTCAGGGTTGCAACGGAAAAACTACTTGTGGCAAGTACAGGTAACACAAGCCCTTGCCATGAAGGGCTGCCTGTAGCCGGAAGCCATTGTAAGCCCACTGCAAACAGCAAGATCAGTAGTTGTGCGGTCATAAAGGGGGGGAGGGCTTGACCAATTAAGACACTTGTTCGCAGACCGCTATCCAAAGCTGTATGTGCGTAGTAAGCACTCAGCAAACCCGCCCCAATACTTAGGATGCTGGCAAACCCTAGCGATAGCAGCAAAAGTTGCCCTGAAGCGCCTAACCTCGAGGCCACCAACGCAAACGCGGGTTCGCGGTAGCGTAGCGATGTGCCAAAGTTGCCCCGGAAAGCACGCCCTAAAAATAATCCGTATTGTGTAA
Source organism: Deinococcota bacterium (assembly GCA_039025155.1). Taxonomy (GTDB): domain Bacteria; phylum Deinococcota; class Deinococci; order Deinococcales; family Trueperaceae; genus JBCCBI01. Next base: position 3,726 of record JBCCOX010000034.1, read on the forward strand.
GAAAGGGTCTGTTTAGACCTTGCTCGAGGCGGAATGCCTCAACGGCCTCAGGTGGTGTATCTGCAGGTAGGAGGGCGTTGGTGGGGTCGCCTGTGAGGTAGCCAAGGCTAAATACCAGAAAGCTTGTGCCTATAAGGACACTTACAACACCTACTACGTAGCTTCCTGTTTGTAACGAGGCTCGAGCTAGGGGTTTGTACACCCGCTGCCATACTGTCCTTGCATTCATATCCTTAGATCACACCTGTCCTCAGATCACACCTGCCTGTGTCAAATTAGCGTGGGAAGTGACGAGGCTCGAGCATTTCACAATCTCGCATACCCATATTGAAAGATGATGCTTGTTGATTCAGACGACAAATATCTTAAACGAATGTCTCAAAGGTATTGTAATCCCGGTATAAGATGCTCTATACTTCGCTAGACAAAGTGACCAGCAACGTTGTGACCTCACAAATATAGGTGATGGTCCACATACTTTAGCTGACAAGATCATCAACCCATGTCTCAGCTTGTTAATGGTAATTTCTCATAGACAATTTGCTAGCATAGTGATTACAAAGCTTAGGACTAACTTAACCACAACCTACGTCAATGCCTCTTACATACTTATATAACAAGTTCGATTACGTCAAAACCAATACAGAAACCTTGAATAATATTATCTACACTGCGGAGGTTATTGACTAACGTTACACCTAAGATTTAAAACGATACGATTACAACAAAGCTAGCTGCCTACAGAGATATACAGTAGTAATAGGCATTGTTAATACGTCATCTAACACAGCTCTCGTTCACCTAAGCACACTTAGCTCATTCACCACACTATGAACGTTTCGCAGCAATATTTCACGACAAAGAGGGTTACATGTTTGAATCAAAAGAATTTGTGACAAGCCGGGTACAAACAGATGCTTACATGCTCAATGGGCTTATTCAAAAGCCTATTCAAGGATCACTAGCACAACATTTAAATGATCCAGAAGCATGTTTTTTAACGCTTATTCGAGCACATGTTGCCACACCCGAGCCCAGTGTCCTGCCAGCGGATGAAGCAGCGCGTACACCGCACTACTTTTCAACCATGGCAGTAGCTAAAACACAAATTCATTGGTTGGCAGCAGCAGCACTTAGCGAAAAGTACAACAAGCCCAGCCCACAAGCTGTACCCGCCCGGCGGCTTATTGCTGTGTTTGGCGATACTTGCTTGGTGGGTCATTTGCGGCTTCGCCCTAGTATTAGCTTAAACAAGTTTTTGAAACATGTTCACAAAGGTCAGCAGTTTCAAGAGATGACAGATGTCACCCTTTACAAATGTGATTTGTACGAGCACATGACGGGGCAACTTACACAGGATACTTGCCTCGAGCAATTCCCCGCAGCAGTCCTTAACTTTGCCCGTGCTAGCCTCATCTGTGAAGCTGAGGAACAAACCCTTTCAGCAGCTTAGTAACAAATTCTAACTTAGCTAATTAAGCACAAGTCACGTTCAGATAGTGCTGTCACAGAAATGTAATCATCAATTTGTAGACCACACGACTAGGATAAACGTCGTGTGGTTTTTTTGTGCTGTTTGATTCTCGAGCCGACCAAAAATAAACCTGTCAACATGGTTTAAGACCCCTCTAAGGGGCTACGTCCGTATGCTTGCAAATGTCCCGCAGGTTTTGGGTGTATACTGGTCATTCAATACAAAAGTTATCAACCTAAGGCCAGCTAGGACTGTATAAAGCAGGTGTAAGCAGCCTATTACCTGCAGTCAGGATAAGAGGGACGTTATGTCAGATCAAACGATTGGGTCGGGTCAAGCTATTCGCAATGTCGCACTTTTGTCTCACAGCGGTGCTGGAAAAACCTCCCTTGTGGAGGCCTTACTCGTACGCAGCGGTGCTAAACCTAGCATGGGCAGTGTGGATAAAGGCACCACCAGTGCTGACTACACACCCGAAGAACAAGGACACCAATTTTCGATTTACACCAGCATCCTGCCACTCACCTGGCAGGGTGAATCATTTAATGTGCTCGATACCCCCGGCTATGCTGACTTTGTCGGCGAAATTCGGGGGGCTCAGCTTGCAGCAGATGCCGCCATTGTAGTTGTTTCTGCGGTAGCTGGGGTAGAAGTGGGTACTGAGCGGGTGTGGTTAAGTGCCAGCAAGCGTGAGTTAAATACGCTTTGTGTCATCAACCAAATGGACCGGCCCAATGCCAACTTTTTTCGGGCCATGGCAGATATTGAAGCCAGTCTCGAGGGCAACCTTGCTGCCATTCAACTACCCCTAGGGCAAGGCGATGACTTTCACGGCGTTGTTGATCTTTTGCATCAGCGTGCTTACACGTGGCAAGACGACGACGTTGCCAGCGAAGTTGATATTCCCGAAGAGGTAGCTGGGGCAGCCGCAGAATACCGTAGCCGCTTGGTTGAGGCCATCGTTGAGACCGACGATGATCTGATGGACCGCTATTTAAACGACGAACCTATTAGTGATAGCAACCTGCACGATGCCTTTTATAGGGCAGTGCGGCGTAACGAGCTAACACCAGTGCTACTCACTTCAGCGTTTCAAAAGCGGGGCATACGTCTGCTGCTTGACTTTATGCTCGAGGGTATCCGTCATAACCGCGATCATCGCTCGCTCGAGACGGTCTCGGGTGAGCCGCCAGTATTTTCTAAAGATGCGCCTTTTTGTGCCCGAGTTTTTAGAACCAGTATTGACCCCTATATGGGCAAAGAAACCATGTTGCGCGTGCTTTCTGGGGTGCTGCGCCCCGGTGACACCGTGCTAGACGGCAGCCGGGGTACAGAGATGCGGGTAAGCCACCTGTACGTGCCAAATGGTAGAGAGATGCAAGAAGTTAGCGAGCTTTCAGCGGGTATGGTTGGGGTGCTTACTAAGCTCGAGGAACCCTGCACTGGCGATACCTTGTGCGCGCCAGATCAGCCGCTTAGCCTTACCCCCATGGAACTTCCCCCACCGGTCATGGCATTAGCGCTTACGCCGGATAACCGCAGTGACGAAGATAGACTTGGTGATGCGCTGCACAAACTGCTTGACGAAGACCCCACACTTGCGCTCGAGCGCAACGCAGAAACTCATGAAACGGTGTTGTGGGGGATGGGGCACATGCACCTAGACATTGCCACCGAAAAACTGCGCGACCGTTACAACGTAAACGTGTCGGTCAGTTCGCCAAAAATCTCCTACCGTGAAACGGTCACTAGCAAAGCTGACGCGCGCTACCGCCACAAAAAACAAAGCGGTGGTGCTGGGCAATTTGGCGAGGTGTCCCTCACCGTTGAACCGCTTGCACGGGGCGCTGGCTTTGAGTTTGTGAACAAAGTTGTTGGGGGTAGCATTCCTAGTCAGTTTATTAGCAGTTGTGAAAAAGGCGTTAAAAACGCCCTAGCTGAGGGGATTACTGCTGGCTATCCTACCGTGGACGTGCGGGTTACCGTTTTTGACGGCAAGCATCACCCGGTAGATTCCAAAGATATTGCCTTTCAAATTGCTGCTGCACATGCCTTTAAAGAGGCTGCCAAGCAGGCTAAACCTGTCTTGCTCGAGCCCATGATGTTGGTTAAAGTTCGCGCCAGTGAGCGCTACACAGGCGATATCATCAGCGATTTAAGCAGCCGCCGGGGGCGCATTTTGGGCATGGATAACGAAGGCTCAGTTAGCCTTGTAAGCGCCCATGTGCCGATGGCCGAAATGCAAACTTACTCGCCAGATTTGCGCTCTATGACCAGTGGACGGGGCACTTTTTCGCTCAAGTTTGACCACTATACGGCAGCGCCAGAACAGGTTTCTAAACAAGTGCTCGAGGAGCAACAGGTTGTAAGTCACTAGCTCGAGTCACTTCGCCCGTCAAGTTAAAGATAGTCACAGATTAGATGTGTGACTATCTTTTTTACTGAATATGCGGTGCTCATAGCGTATTGAGGTGTTGTTATACCAAATCCGGTTGATTCCTTCGGGAATCAACCCCTGCCGGAGCAGGTAAGATACACTACGAAATCCGCGCTGGACGAGATGATGCCTTTAGGCATTATTCGGTATATAAGCGGATTTCGTATTACAGGTCGTTAACGTGTAAAGGTGTGCGTTGGGCAAGGGGGAGAGGAGATCATCACCCTATGTGTTCATTAACGGTGATGGGGTTAAGCATACATTTAACGATGCTGATCGCATCAATTAGCAACGCTACGACGATGTGATGCATGCATTGGGGTACATATAGCTTGCATCTGGTGACATCTCCCTTTCACCCCTTCTCCCTTTCCTCGAGTATGACATCTAACGTCCATAGTCTGTAACAGTATCTTATAAAACTACTAAATATAATGTTGTCAACATCGCGCGAGATAGCTGTAATTGTAGCGGCATCCTATGGGATGGCTACACATGAACAATCTTATCCTCAGCAATCTTGCTCTTAACAATCTTGCTCTTAACAATGGAATTAGCGTTTCACATCACCATCAATCTTACGCTCTCACGCAAGTAAGACGGCAATGCGATAGTATTTTCTGTACAAGCTTTATACATATTTAGCATTGCAGATGCCCTGATAATTTCTTGGTAACTTCCTAGTAATTTATTAGCAATTTATTAGTAGCTTCTAACACAATATGGCTAGAAAGCTGATCAAATTGCTATCCCTTTGAATAAAGAAAACAGTCTTATTGAATAAAGAAAACAGTCCCGTACCATATCTACAGTCCTGTACCACATCCAAAGAATAGCGTCATAGTCTTAGTTATCTGAGCCATAGGGCGTTGTTGCATGAATGGGACTAAAAAGAGTTGCGGGGTAAATGTTAAGTTAGATGTGTGAAGAAAAAACCGAACAAATACCGAATCCGCAACTGGTCTGAGTATAACGCAGGTTTGCGACAACGCGGCGAGATAACGTTTTGGTTAGATAAAGCAGTCGTTGAGGGATGGTTGAACAAGGAAAAAACAGGAAAACGTGGGGCAAGCCGTACCTATAGTGATGTTGCTATTGAGGCAGTAGTTATTATCAAAAGCATCTTTGGACTGGCAGGACGGCAAGCGGTTGGTTTGCTAAGCTCGATATTTAAGCTGATGGAGGTTGAGCTAGCCGTACCCGACCCTAGTACGGTGTCACGACGGCTAGCTAACTTAGCGGTTGAGTTGGCTGTGCCCGCTGGTAAGCAAGCAAGGCATGTGGTGATTGATGCTACTGGGATAAAGGTTTACGGAGAAGGAGAATGGAAAACAAGGCAACATGGGGCAAGCAAACGGCGCACTTGGCGCAAGTTACATGTTGCGGTAGATGAACATACAGGTGACATCCTAGCTGCCGAAGTTAGTGGCAATGACAAAAAGGATAGCCAACTGCTAGAACCTTTGCTGACGACCGTTGCCCACACTAGTGAGATAACCCAAGTGAGTGCTGATGGTGCTTATGACACCCGCAAGTGTTATGAAACCATCAGCAAGCATCATGCCAAAGTTGCTATTGCGCTACGTAAAGATGCCAAGATTTGGCAGCATGGTAACTGTCAACAGCCAGCCCATCCACGTGACCAGAACCTTCGTTTAATCAGAAAGCATGGGCGCAAAAAGTGGCAAAGACTTGTGAACTACCATCGCCGCTCATTAGCTGAGACCACAATGTTCCGTTTCAAAGTTACCTTCTCTCCCAAAGCCTTTTCTCGCCTTTTTGATAACCAAGTTGCTGAACTGAAGGTTAAGTGCAAATGCCTCAACAAGATGCTGCAACTCGCTAAACCAGAATCGTATCTCCTGACCTGAACTCGCTATGCCTACTCAGCCAGACTAGAGCGTTAATTGGATTCATGCAACAAAGCCGAGCCATAGTGTAAATAAGTCTAGCCGAATATATAAAATTGTCTGACGAGCTTATGATGAGGAGTTGCAATGAGGATTAGTCGAAAATTTAATCTTGCGTTTGGCGCGCTGCTGGTTGTGACACTGCTACTAGGTATGGCGGCTTACACGACAGGTCAACAGACCGTGCGCTTATTTGAGCAAACAGAACAGCAGGGCATTCCTATTGTCATTGCGACTGCCAACGCAGAAACGGCGCTGTTCCGAATGCTTTCAGGTGTGCGTGGACACCTAGCGTTAAGTGATGCTGGCTATGACCGCTATCTTAGTGATTACGAAGCTGCCCGAGTTGACTTTGAACGTGAGATAGCAATACTAGCTGTAACTGTTGAGCGCAGTAGTGACGAAAGCACCCAAGCCAACCTTGCTACCTTGCAACAAACTTTTGACACATGGTCAGATATTGTGTCTGAGATATTTCGTATTCATGCTGATCTAGAGTTGCGCAGCCCTGCCTACAGACTGTTTAACAGCGATGTAAGCGAACAAGTACGTGAACTCGAGCGCACCATGTTGGTGCTGGATGCACTGTTGGCAAGTGGTGTAGAAGTTGAAACTGCGTCTGTCGAGGGTGACGTTTTAATACGGCAGCTTTTAGAGTTTCGGATAACCCTCACAGGAATTATTGACAAATTGCGGGCATTTGCATTAACAGGCAACGAGTCTTTTTTAAGTGAGTATCAAAATTTAATCAGTCGTAACCAAACACGCATTGCAATATTTGAACGCTCCGTTAATATTGATTTGTTGTATGATACCCAACGAGAGACACTTGTAAGTGTGATTGAGCAGTATGAGGGACTGTTGTCATACGGCGATAGGATTATTGGACTTCAAAACTATGCACGTGCACGTGAGGATCTATTTTTGTTTACGCAGACCCTTGTTCCTCAAACCCTAACCATGTCAGCCTCAATTGCAAACATTGCAAATAGCAAACGCGAGTTACTGAGCAGTGACATTGCCAAAGGTATCCAGCAATTAAACACCAATCAACAGGAAACGCTGTTAGGTCTATCTGTTGCGATGATTCTTACCTTTGGCCTGCTCATCGCACTACGCAAAGATATTATCAAACCCATTCAGATGCTCACGGGCACTTTTTTAGACGTTCAAAGTGGGCGCTTAGACATGCGTAGCAAGCTTGCTCACCGCCGCGATGAGTTAGGGATATTAGCAAAAACGTTTAATACCATGACCGCGCGCTTAGAAAGCAACGTGCGCAGCCTCGAAGACGAACGCAACCAGCTCGAGCGAGCGAACTTGCGCATGGAAGCTGAACTTGGCGTGGTAAAGCGTTTACAAGAGATGATTCAACCTAACTACGACGAATTCCAAACGGCCTCGAGCCTAGACATTGCCGGGCTCACCTTACCTGCAGACGAAGTCGGCGGCGATTATTACGACGTGCTTAGATACGGTAATCGTGTCAAGCTGACCATTGGCGACGTAACTGGGCACGGCCTCGAAAGTGGTGTGGTCATGCTGATGGTACAAGCAGCCGTGCGCACCCTCATGATTTCAGGGCAGGACATGCCCGCGCTGCTCCTTTCCAACCTCAACAGCCTTGTGTTTGATAACCTCGAGCGCATGGGGGTAGACCTAAGTGTCAGTTTTGCAGTCGTGGACTGTGATGTTCAGGGTGATACAAGTCGCTTGCGGGTAAGTGGTCAGCACGAATCTTTACTTTTGGTCAGACAAGGGAATGTAACTGTTCTAGACACGCAGGATTGGGGGTTTCCCTTGGGTCTAGTTGATGATGTTCGTGATTTTGTGAAGACGGCAACGTTTAACTTAATGCCGGGTGACGGCCTTGTTTTATACACCGATGGCATTACCGAAGCAGAAAACGCGCGCGGTGAGTTTTATGGTCTAGCGCGTTTGTGTGAGCTTGTTGAGCGCGCGTGGGACAAGCCAGCGGAAACAATTGTACAAACACTTACAACAGATATGCGTCACTTTGTAAATGACCACACTATTTATGATGATGTGACCTTGCTCGTGGTCAAGCAGCTCGAGGAGCCTGCATCTGCACGTGTAAGTGAGCCTACCCATGCTCAAGTTGTTACCAATGTTCCTGCCTTATCGTATTAGCTATGGTTAAGACGACCTCAATCGAGGGTCAATTGCGTAATACAAAAGGTCAACAATTAAGTTCATGAGTACGTAGGCAAAGGCTACACAGATAACTGCACCTTGCACGACTGGATAATCCCGTTTGAGGATGCCGTCAAGTAACATTCTGCCCATGCCGGGCCAGGTAAAGACAATTTCGGTGATGACTGCGCCACCTAAGAGCGTGCCAAATTGCAAACCTTGTAAGGTGAGGAGCGGTAAAAGTGCGTTGCGAAAGGCGTGTTTGAGGATGACGGTGCGTTCGAGTAAGCCCTTAGCCCTAGCTGTGCGCGTGTAATCGGCACGGACAACCTCGAGCATTGCAGAGCGAGTAATCCGCGCGGCAAACCCAGCCGAGGTGAGGCCAATCGAGAGCGCAGGCAAAGTCAAGTGCCAGAGCGCACTGCGCAAAGCTGGCCAGTTACCTGTGACCACAAAATCAATCAGCATAAAATTGCTAAGTGTTTCGTAAGAAAGCCGCGCGTTGATGCGCCCGCCCACCGGAAACGCACCCAAGCGCACAGCAAAGACCACAATGAGCATAATCGCTACCCAAAATAACGGAAGTGACAAGCCCAACACAGATAGCCCGCGCACGCTGGCGTCTAGCCACGCTTGGCGGGAGGTACTCGAGACGATCCCCGCAGCAGCCCCCATAAGCGTACTCAAGATAAGTGCCACCACAGCAAGCTCAATCGTGGCTGGTAAGCGTTCAAAAAGTAACCGCCGCAAAGGCACACCCGAACTCATTGACACGCCAAGGTCGGCCCGTAGCAAATCACCTACAAACACGCCGTACTGTTTCCACAGGGGTTCGTTTAACCCCCACAGCGCCTCGGTTTTGGCGAGTTGTTCGGGGTCGAGAATTTGGTTGGCAACCGACTCCACTGGGTTTCCCGGCACAATCCGCAGCGCCAAAAAGGTGAGGCTGGCAACCGCCCAGAGAACAACCGGCAGCCACAAGATGCGCCTTATGAAGACGTGCATAAGTTTACCTTTTTAGTGAGGCATTGGGTTGACATCAAAAACCCTTACGTGTGCATCATTAGATAGAGGTTGTTCTGATCGCATCTGAATCAAATTTTGATGTTGACGAGATGCCATCGTAAAGCATGACTTGACGTGTATGATGACGCTTGATGACGTTTGTGATGGGGTTTGTAGATAGCCTCGAGCTAGAAGGTACTTGGCTCGAGTGCCAGTTGCCTTATCTCGGATATCAACGAGGGCATCAGCTTTATTTAAGTTAGTTGAGGTCATCACCTTTAACCGAGTCCACGCAATTTGGGGTCGAGGTGGTCACGTAAGCCGTCACCAATAAAATTCACGCTGAGCACGGTTATGGTGATGACGATGCCGGGAAAAAACGGCACGTGCGGCGCGTCAAAAATAAGCCGCTGCCCGTCACTGACCATAAGCCCCCAGTCGGGCGTGGGCGGTTCAACGCCTAGACCTAAAAAATTGAGCGCGGTAGATGTGCCAATGGCCACAGCAAGCATCGCGCTAGCCTGCACAATCATGGGCGGCAGCATGTTGGGAAGAATGTGCGCAGCCAAGATGCGGTTTGGTGGTGCGCCAAGGGCTCGAGCCGCTAGAACATACTCTTCTTGTACCAAACTCACTACAATTGACCGCACTAAACGCGCAAACACAGGAATCATAGACGCGGTAATGGCAATCAGCGCATTGCTAAGCCCCGGTCCCAGCGCAGCCACAATTAAAATAGCCAGTAACACTGACGGAAAACTGAGCACAATGTCCATCACCCGCATGAGGATGTCATCAGTTAAGCCGCCCCAATACGCTGCCACTAAACCAATGCTTCCGCCTACAACAAGGGAGATGGTGACAGAGCTAAAGCCAGTGAGCAAGATGGTGCGCCCGCCGTAAAGCACACGGCTGAGCACATCCCGCCCAAAGTCGTCAGTACCAAATGGATGCGCCAAGCTAGGTGGCTGAAATCGGTTCATCAGCACCATCTCGCTAGGGTCGTAAGGACTGAGTAAAGGTGCAGCAAGGGTACATATGATAATGCTTATGAAGATACATCCGGCAACAAGCGCAATGTTATAACGCCTTACCCAAATGGCAAGGCGCGTTGAGATGTGACGTTGAGGTCGTTTCAGTTGAGGTATTGATGTTGAACTAGAAGGCATGTGACCTTACTCGAGCCATACCTCGCGCAGCACAACCCGCCCAGCCGCTGCGGCTTGTACAGGTACGCTGCTTACGTTGCTACTGGTAAACACAGGTGGCGTGAGGCAACCAAGGTAGGTATAGGGGAAGTCCTCGAGTGCCAGGGCTTGCACCTGCGCGTAAATGTCTGCGCGTACCGTTGGGTCTTGCTCGGCTAGCCCTTGGTCAAGTAGAGCGTCCATCTCGCTGGCCATAGGCAGGAGTTGATGCCAAGTTTGCCCGCCTGCTGAAATAACGGAGTGCAAAATAGTTGCGCGGTCATTGGGGTCGGGCAAAAAGATAGAACGCTGGTTGAGGCTAAGTTGCAAGGTACCATCTGCAGCTTTACCCCAAAAGGTGCCAGAGTCGAGTGGTTCTAGGGTCACGCTAAAGCCAACTGCCTCGAGATCTGCCTTAACCAATTCCGCAACTTGCGGCCAAAAGCGGTTGTTTTCATACGAAAGTGTCACTGCCACAGGTAACTCATAACCAGATGCCGCCAGAAACTCTTGGGCTAAGTCTGGATTGTAGCTGCTGATGGTCTGCCCGCTGGCGTCATAGCCTAAATCTGCGGAGCAAAGGATAGACGCGGGTGTTTCAGCAAGGCCGTTTAAGCCCACAATCGTCACTGCTTCACGGTTGATAGCGTAGTTCACCGCTCGGCGAATATCGAGGTTACTAGTGGGTTCTTGGTTGGCACTTGCGCCAATGAACGTGTTCACCAGCGGTCCGCCAATATCCACGTTGACGTCAGCACTTGCTTGTAAACGTGAGGTCGACAAAAACGGCGCGTACATGGTGAAGTTAATTTCACCTGCCTCGAGCCCCGCCAAAATAGATGCTTCATCTGGATAACCGCGAATGATGACACTATCTAAATACGGCCGACCTGCCCAGTAGTCATCAAAGGCCGTGAGCACAGCTTCTTGCCCCGGCACAAAACGCTCGAGCTTAAACGGTCCTGCACCCACCCAGTTGGTGCCAATATCTGTACCAAACTCATCTAGCGCCGTTGGACTCACAATATAGGCAGACGGACGCGAAAGTTTGTGCAATTGGGTGGAATCCGGCTGCGTTAAGACAATTTCCACCGTGTTACCATCCAACGCGGTGATGGACTCCCAATTCGTTGCCCCGTGACTGGGTTCCATGTATAAGCCCGGTAAATAACTAGGGTCAGCTTCGTTGGACATGCGGGTGAGGCTGCGTACAACAGCGTCTGCATCTAGCGGCGTGCCGTCGTGAAAGGTCACGCCGGAGCGAATCGTAAACGTATAGGTAAGTCCATCTTCAGACACTGTCCACAACTCAGCCAACGCAGGTTCAGGTTCACCATCGGTAAAGTTCGAGCGAATGAGCCCTTCGCCAATGTTGTCTGACACGTGAATGCTGCCAAAGCCAGCCCACAAGCCTGTCTCGAGCGTATCGCCCATAGACTCGGCTGCAAAGAGCAGTGTGCCGCCTTGTTGCTGTGCTTGGACTGTACCCAAAAAGAATGTGATGGCGACCCCAACAGTCAACAATAAACAACGACCTTGATAATAACGACTGGGATGATAATGATTAATCATGCTTAACCCCTTTGTAAGTGTACCTGTGAAGACTCAGCGTTTTATGTAACGATATGCAGTGATTATGGGTGTTACTCGAGCAAATATGCACATCGAGTCATTTATAAATAGGTCTCGAGTAACAACAAAGATAGTCTAAAGCATACCCAATCTGGCAAAATTCGTCAAATGATTGTATGAATAAGGATGCAGCTTACGATATTCTCTACACTTACGGGGTTGAGCATCTAAATTTGTGTGATGAAAGATGTTTGATGATGTGCTCGAGCCCTACAACTCATGTCTCAAGGTTCGATGGATATACAAGGCCATAGAGCGTGGAGACTATGCTTGCTTGGGTCAGGTGTACAAAAATGCTGAATTATCAACTCAGCAACGTGACAAATTTGGGACGCTCACAAAGATGACAGAACTCATCAAGTACTGAGAAATTGGAACCACTTGTTCTAGACGCGAATACCTTTATCGGTTAAAACTTGCTCAACCCAGGCAAGGTGGGTAATCATGGCGGCTCTGGCAAGTTCAGGTTCGTGGGCGGTAATAGCATTTACGATGGTTTGATGCTGTTTGACGGTTTCGGCTTCTGC
>JBCCOX010000035.1:0-16023 GCA_039025155.1 Deinococcota bacterium
CGGCTTTGCACATAAACTTCACAAATAATCACCCTTTTTGTGCAACCGTATGATCTGCACAAAAAGTCGCTTGAATACCCAACTCAAACATGGCTTGATTCACCACACAAATGTTGTGACACAGCACCTTAAAAAGTACCTCGTTGAGTTGCGCTGTGTCACTTTTACCTTTCACTTCATCCCCAAACTTACCCTTAATCATCGAAAAGGTAGATTCGACATTAGACCGTTTGTGATAATGCTCTAAAAACTCACTACGGTAAAGGTTGAAATAGTGGTACATGCTTTGCCATAAAGGGGCGCCTTTTCCTGTTGTGTTTTTCTTAAACGGAATGTAGGGCATAGCTCCGTACTGTGTCACCGCGTATAGGTTGTCATGACTTGAATACGCAAGGTCGGCTGACACCTCTTTTAACTCAAAGTTTTGCGCGGTAGCATCTACTAAAGGCTTGAAATAATTGCTGTCGTGTTCGTGCCTACTGCTAAGTTCTACCGAGGTAACGATGTTGGTTTGAACACCACACATCAGGTGCAATTTAAGCCAGTCTGAGTAATCTAGTTCTTTACCGTGCTTAACGTTGAACCATCTCACAAAGCGGTTATTGCTAATGCCTGTCGAGTCAACTGCAAAGTCAGTCTCTATGGATTTTAGAGGCAACGCTGTTACTGTAATGAGTTCATGCAGTAGTGGTGTGATGCTTGGCTTGTCAAAGTAGTTGTAAAGGCTGTTGAAATGTGGTGTTTTAGTGATGTAGCCTTTGCCTCGAGCTTCCTCTAAGTCACTACCAAAACGCCTTCCTGATAAGCCCGAGTAGATTTTGAAAGCGCACGCAAAGACCATATCAGCAAATGATAGTCGCGGCCTTCCTATCCGTTGTGGTGGTTCTGTAATGCCTTCGCATAACCCGTGTAGTAACTTGAGAAAGTTTGCCTTCTCCCCAACCTGTGAGGCGTTGTACTCAGCCCAGCGCTGCGGGTAAGTAGGGCGTTTAAGCTTGTCAGGTACTTCCAAGTCGCCCGTGCCTTCGAGATAGTGTTGGACAGCATAGATATGCTTACAAGGCTTTTGGCGTTGTTCGTAGTCAATGCAGGTACATCTTGATAAATCAGGGGCGACAACGTACTTTTTAGAGCTGGATTGAGAAGGGACAATAAAGCCTTTTGGTGTAGTTTTGATATTTGAATTAAGCGCAATGTGGAAACCACGCAGTGAGCGGCTATTATTTACCGTGCTAGAATGATCGATTGACATAGAGAGTGACCTCTGTGTTGATTTTTCGGACGCACTAGACCGCCAAGTATAGTTGCGTCCGATTGTTTTATTATAGCACGAAACATCGTCCCAGACGAATTAAATCGTATTTCTTAACGATTGTACATTAGCGATGTAAAGATGTCAACTACATCTTTACATCCTCATTGTAAGCTGCTATGATAGATACTAATGAAACCCCAGAACCCAGGTGAGTTAATCAAAAAGTTGTTAACTGACCAACAACTTGCACAAGCTGACTTGGCTTTGATTACGGGATTATCACGTCAAACTATCAGTAGTATTATTTCGGGGCGCAGTGGCATTACTCCAGACACAGCAGTTGCACTTGCGGCTGCTTTTGGTAACAAGCCCGATGAATGGCTAAAGCTAGATAGCGATTATCGATTAGCTCTGGTTCAGCAAGATAAAGACAGTCAACTTGAGATAGAACATCGTGCTTTGGTCATGAAAGCTGCACCCATTAGAGACATGGTGAAGCGAGGTTGGCTTAAAAGCACGGATAACTTTGATGAACTAGAAGAAAATCTCAAACGATTTTTTGAAGTGAGTAACTTAAAAGATGAAGTTGTTTTTGAAGCTTCATATCGAAGGAATACTGATCTACCCCATAGCGATAGGGCTGTTCTCGCATGGTGTATGAGAGCAAGACAACTTGCTCAAGCTGTAGCTGTTAAACAGTTTAATCCTGATAATTTACCAAAACTACAGCAGGACTTGAGGCGTATTGCTGCCTTTGCCAAAGAAACCCACCGTGTACCACAAGTTTTTGCTAGTTATGGCATACGATTCGTTGTAATTGAACCCTTACCTCAAACAAAGGTTGATGGCGCTGCATTTTGGCTTGATGACCAGTCACCCGTCATTGCTATATCAATTCGCTACGACAGATTAGATCATTTTTGGTTTACGGTAATGCATGAGTTAAAACATATTGAGCACAAAGACTCAATGTCTATCGATGATGGACTTAAAGAGGCATTAGAAGATGCTGAACATGGCTTGGATCACATAGAGAAAAGGGCGAATGAGGGTGCGGCATCTAGTTTGATTGCCCCTGAAGAAATGGAATCTTTTATCAGGCGGTTTGCACCGCTATTCTCAGAGCAACGTGTTATTCAATTTGCTCACAGAATTAAAATTCACCCCGCCATCATCGTAGGGCAACTACAACAAAGACGAGAAATTAGCTACAGTACATTGCGAAAACTATTGCCAAAGGTTAGGAACAATACCATCCAAACAGCATTGACTGACGGATGGGGTCAAACGTTGCCAGATTTAAGCTAGGAAGGATGTCATGCCTAAAACGCGCTCCAGACAAACTAAACAAGAAAGACTTCAAGCCTTAGTGCATGAATATATGATTGAGCATAACGTTGAAGTTGTGAATATGAATGATGTTGCAGCTTGGGCGGTTGAGCAAGGACGCTACACACGCCAGCCAAAATCTATGCAGCAATTAGCAAAAGAAGAGATTACACGAGCACTAAGAGCAGAAAGGCATATTGACCCTCAGGGTAGGGTTGTACGAACAATGCACCCTGTTAAGATTGAGGGCGAGCAAGGCAAGTTGTGGGAATGGGTTGACATTCGTACTGCCCCGCCAAACAAAATGCAAGCCGCTTTTGCTAATCGTAGACAGTCAATTGTTGCTGACGTGTTACGTCATAAAGATGATGTAGATTCTTACAATGATAACAACAATTACAGTGCAGAAATACCTTTATTTGATTATGACTTTAATAAAGATGTTGAAGAATCTGCACTACCCGTCGAATATGATGATGCATTACTAGATTTTGATTTAGGTGATTTGGGCGATCTAGGCAATGATGAGGAATAAGCGCATCTTGCTACTTTTTGTGCAATAAGCCTTCTTTTTGTGCACAACTTACTTTTTGTAGCCTATTTGTGCAAAGCCTGTTAAGTCCATAAGAAAACAGCTTCTGGCACGGGTGCTTAGCAACTAGGTGCTTAGTAACTAGGCGCTTAGCACTTTTTTGCTAGCCTAGCACTATGCCTAACCGCTTACAGACAAGCTCGAGCCCTTACTTGCGCCAACACGCAGACAACCCAGTGGACTGGTATCCGTGGGGTGACGAAGCCTTTGACAAAGCCAAAGCAGAAAACAAACCTGTCTTACTCTCGGTAGGTTATGCGTCTTGCCATTGGTGTCATGTGATGGCCCATGAATCTTTTGAAGATACAGCTACTGCCGAGATCATGAACCGCGAGTTTGTGAACATTAAAGTTGACCGCGAAGAACGCCCGGACATAGACGCCATCTACATGGAAGCCCTGCAGATGATGACCGGCGGGGGCGGCTGGCCTATGACCGTGGTGATGACACCAAATGGCAAGCCATTTTTTGCAGGCACCTACTTTCCCAAAGAAGATAAATATCAGTACCCTGCGTTTACCCGTGTGTTACTGGGGCTCGTTGATGCGTGGCAGACCCGTCAAGCTGAAATTAGTCAAGTTTCTGAGAACATCACTGACAATCTGGGTAACATCATGCAGCTTAGCAGTGAGGGTGACCTTTCCCATGACCTAGTTGATGCTGCCATTAGCAGCTTGCAGGCCACGTTTGATAGCACGTATGGCGGCTTTGGGGACGCGCCTAAGTTTCCACCTCACAGCATCTTGCGCTTACTGTTACAAACATCCGAAGATGATGCGTTGCAGATGGCTACCACAACTCTAGACAAGATGGCAGCGGGCGGCATTTACGACCAACTTGGCGGCGGCTTTGCGCGTTACAGTGTAGATGCTATTTGGCTGGTGCCTCACTTTGAAAAGATGCTTTACGACAACGCTCAACTGGTGCCGTGTTACTTGGAAGCTTACCTGCGTACAGGCAAACCTCGCTATAAACAGGTTGCCAACGAAACACTGGGTTGGGTTGCCCGCGAATTAACTGATGCGACGACTGGCGGCTTTTACAGTGCGCTAGATGCTGACAGCGAGGGTGAAGAAGGCAAGTTTTACGCTTGGACAGCCCATGAGCTGGACGCCGTACTGGCTGAAGACAGCCCCTTTGCCAAAACTTATTTTGGCGTGGGCGAGGTAGGTAATTTTGAGGGCAAGTCCGTCTTGCACCGCCACCGTGAAGATGACGAGGTAGCTGCGTTTTTAGGCTTGAGTGTTGGGGATGTTCAACAAAAATGTGCGAGCATCACCCACAAGCTTTTGGCTATTCGTGACACACGCATTCGTCCGGGTCTAGACGACAAAGTCCTTACCTCACTCAACGGGCTTATGTTAGCTGCTTATGCCGATGCTGGGCGTATTCTTGGGCGGCAAGAGTATCTTGACATTGCACTAAAAAATGCCCGATTTATTCGTGATACGCTCATGCGCACATCAACTAATGGTAATACACGCCTTTGGCATCTTTATGACCCACACAGTCAACACGTAAGTATTGAGGGGTTGCTAGAAGACTACAGCTATGTAGGCTTAGGCTTTTTGGCACTTTACCGTGCCACGCTCGAGCCAGCCACGCTCGAGCTGTGTTTTAAGCTGGCTGACAGCATCCTCGAGCATTTTTATGATGACCCAGAACAAGGCGGTACAGGTGGCTTTTTTACAACTGCTGATGACGCCGAAAAACTCATCGTACGGCCCAAAAGTTACTTTGATTCAGCCATGCCTAGTGGCAATGGCTCGGCTGCGATGTTGCTGCTGGCAGTAGCACGTTATCAGGGAGATGCTGAGCTTGAAGCTAAGGTTCGCGCTAGCGTGACTCTCCTCAGTGAGCTTATGCAGACGCATCCACAGGGATTTGGCACCTTGCTAGCTGTCACCAAAGCACTCAATACTGCACCTAAAGACGTTGTCATCATCACACCGACAGAAAGTAAAGATGGTCCTGAACTTGAAAGGATGCTCGAGCTTCTCCAGCAAAGCTTGCTCCCCAATACAAGCATCTTACTTGCCAGTGTTCATGAAGCCTCTCAAGATGACGCTCTTCCTGCCTTACGCGGACGCACCTGCTTAGATGGAAAGGTGACAGCTTACGTCTGTGAAAACGGGACTTGCAAGCTCCCTGTCAGCTCGGCCAAAGATTTTGCCGAGCAACTCCAAAGCCTGTTGGTGACGTAAGTAAGCTCACTCACGTTGTGTATTTATGAACGTATCTTTACCACGTTCGTAAGACGCTTTGCGTGATACCTTATCAGTAATGAACTATTTCTGTGACCGCCCGCCTGAGCAGCCTTCACAGGTTGTAGCCAGACAGCAAGAAGACGACCTCGAGTCAGTTGTATCTTCATCACGCTTCCAGAGAGTTTTTCGGCCTCGCCTCCACACCAAAAACCGCTTAATTCTTGTAAGTACAGGTATGCTTGCCATCATTTTACTAACGTTTGCAAGCAGTGCAAATCACAGCACAACCTACGTGAACGCACAGGTTACGGCGTCACCTGAGCTTTTTGCTAACAGCAACGCGAGTAACGCAAATACAGACGATATAGAGGATGCCCTTGCGCCCTTAGCTATCAGCAACCCGTCGTTTGAAGACCGCGATGACAGCGGCTTTGCTCGAGGCTGGCAACTGCGCGAAGGCATCACCCAGTTGGACACTAGCACCGTGCTGGACGGACAAACCTCGTTACGTATAGAAAGTGATACGCCCACATCTTTTTTTACTCGTCAAGCGCTTGACCTTGCCCCGAACACCCGTTACCTGCTGCGCGCAAGCATCAAAACGGATGGCGTGCTGGGGCAAGGCGCGGGCTTTCGTTTGAGTTTGGGCGCTGAGCGCGTACAAAGTGAGGGCCTGCGTGGCACTCACGACTGGCGCATAGTTGAAGAACGCTTTACCACCCCAAACGAAGTTGACGAGATTTTTTTAGATTTGCTCTGGAATATTGAAGTAGGTACCATCTGGTACGACAAGCTCGAGCTACTCCTTGACGACGGCCGTTTTAACCGCAGTCAAGAAATGATGTCGTTTGCCTCGTTTAATGCCCCCGAGCTTAGTGTGCGCGCACCTGCGCATGTTCCCATTGGTGTTTTTCAGTCGGGTGCTGCCTTAGACGGCCTAGATGGGTTTATCGAGATGGTCTCGCGCTTGCAAAGTGCTGGGATGGACAGTGCCATTGTGATTGAGCGGTCGGGCTCAGCGAGTGTCTTTGAACATGCTGACGCCAGCAAGTTTAACCTCATCCTCATGCCCAACTTTGAGCTTGACCGCAGTTGGTGGGCAGACGAATTTCCAGATACGCCTGAACAAGCTTCAGACGCTGCTACTGCTATCACCAGCAACCTCAGCGGTTACGAGAGTTTACTTGCCTACGCCCTTGTTGACGAACCTCATACCCGCATGACCTCCAAGGTCTGTAACATTACCGATGCCTTTCGCGCAACCAGCGACGTACCCGTCACCGGCGTGTTTGTGGGCACGAATCGGGGCGAGCTTATCTTCCGCGACTGCCAGCCAGATATTTTGCTCATTGACCTCTACCCGTTTAATCAAGAAAGCGCTTTGGGCGAGTTTAATATGCGCGGCTTTGGCTATAACAGCCTCGACTTTGTGGACTACATTCGCCGTTATACCCGCTTCAAAACCCCTGAGCAACCCCTCTGGGTGCTGTTGCAAACTCACAGCACTGACTGGCCAGACTACAAACTGCGCGAACCTACGCCCGAAGAACTGCGGGCCATGAACTGGCTGTCTTTGGGTGAAGGTGCTAGCGGCTTTTTCTACTTTCACTGGACAACTGCACAAACGTGGCGCGGTCTAGCCGACAATCCTATGTTACTTACCGAGGTTGCTTCGTTTTCGCAGCGTGTTACCAGGCTTACACCACTTCTACTCAACTGGCAAAAAACAGATGATTTATTTTTTATTACTGCTGACGATGCAGCCACAGAACAAATTGGCTACACCAGCACCTTAACTGCCAACAATTTAGACCTTCCCGAAGAGGTGTTTAATGCGTCTCTTACACAAGATGGGGAGCAGACGTTTGTCGTTGTTGTCAACCGCGATGTGCAAGAGGCTCGAGAGGTTTACCTAGAAGCTTTACCAACCTTACCCGATCTTCACCTTGCCAATGCTGAAACAGGTGAGCGCCAAGCGTTAACCGATCCTATTATGTTAGATGCCGGTAGTGGCGCGCTATTTTTAGTTTTAGACGGGCCACTCGAGGCTACAGCACAAGCTCTCAACATGGATTTTGGCATGCCTGTTGAAGCACTTTCAGATCTGTCTTTGATTGATACCCAAGCTGTTGAGACAGTAGATATGTTTGTGGCGCCAGCTTCTGATGACGTGCCCGAGACAGCAAGTGGCACAACAACAGACATGACGGCGGATGACACAGCAAACAACAGCCCAGACGGGTCAGCTAACGTAGAGGTCAGCACATACCCACCAACAATGTCAGATGACGTTACACCAGATACAACAACAGATACGGTAGCAGAGTCGTTAACAGATACAGCAGTACCACCCGAGGTACCACCTGAGGCAACCATTACCCCAACCCTTAACCCAACGGATGTCAGCTCCGACGCCGTAGCTGCTGCTGCATCTGACACAAGCTCTGATACAAGCTCTGACGTAACATCTGAATTAACCAGCGATTCTGAATCAACTAACGATGTAACATCAACTGAAACAGATAACGCCGTAGCTGCTGAACTCCCCGCACCTAGCCGTGCTAGAGACATCCAGAATGGCAGCGTGCCGTTTTATCCCATTGACTGGTCGGTGGATGTAGGCGTGTGGTGGGACCGCAACCCGCTCAACCCAGCTAATGGCGGGTTTGACCCGGCGAGTGTGGTGCATCCGCAACCACGGGTGAACGTCTGTGACTATCAAGACGGGTCTGAAACAGCCGGTATCGCTGAAGCTATTGACGCATTGCCGTTAGCAGGGGGTACGTTGTGGTTACCACAAGATTGCGGTCCCTATGTAGTGACAGCGCCGCTCGAGCTACTTCACGACCGCTACATGCACGAAGGGCAACTCAACATTACCCGCCGCAGCAACTTGCACTTTTTATCTGATGGCGCGCGCATTGTAAGCGATCCTAGCTTCATTCCCGAAGGCGATGAATACACCCTCATCAACATGAAAAGCATGGAGATGCAAGACACTCGCACCGAGGGCAACCCCGACCGCAACTACTACTTTGAAAACTTGGTCATTGATGGCGGCAACGTACTCTACCAAGGGCTTAGTTTTGATGGCATCCGCGATGTATTTATTTATGACGTACGCTTTGAAAACTTTGCAACCTATGACAAAAAACACCCCGGCGTCATTCGTGCGGCCATTCAAAGTGACAACCTGTGGTGTATTCGTTGTACCTTTACAGGGGGTGCGCACGGTATTTATGTTGATGGCAGCCACAACAGTGGCGTGATTGACAGCACCTTTACCGGCGGCTATCGCAATGCTATTTTGCTGCTCACCAACGATGACACAGCACCCTTTAGCGAGCAGCAGCGCAGTGCCCAGTACTACGTGATTGCCAACAACACCTTTGAATTTGAGCGCGGTTCAATCATTCAGATGGCGGCTGCAAATAGCCTTGTCACCGATAATATTGTGCGCGGGACCCACCGCCATTTTGTGGGTAGTGACGGCAAGTGGTCAGGTACGCTTGAAGAAGAACTCATCTATGATTTCTACGGAAATATCATCCGCGATAACACCGTTGAAGGCAGTTTGTCCTACTTTTTAGAAGTATCAGGCTGGAACGAAGGCGGCTTTGAGCGTTACAACATCGGTAACTTTGTCGTCGAAGGCAATCGCGCTGAAAGTGTGCGGGCTGTACTCAATCTACGCCCGCGTTTTCCCAAAGCTAGCATTAACAACATCGACGTGCGTAACAATATCTTTTTAGGCGTTCGTGATGATGTTCTCTGGGGTGAAACTGGCACTGTGAGTGGTGTGCGCTTTTTAGGGAATGTGATTGAGTACGATTAGATAAATTGTTTTGACATTCTTGCTTGATGAGAGGCATTGTCTTAACTTGGCAAGTGCCTCTTGTCTTGTATAAAGGTAGATGATGCCGTTTTTAAGTTTCCTTTAGTATCCGTCAGGTTTTAGCTGTTTGATAGCACTCTAGTTGCTAGGTTTGGGGTACTCGAGCTGCATAAATCAATTTATAGCTGCATACACTTGACGAATAGCGCATAATGGTGTAAACTCTATCTCATTGAACGCGCTGACAAGCGCGCTTTTTTTATGCCTTTTTGAGCTATGTAAATGCGTGATACCAAATCCGGTTGATTCCCGAAGGAATCAACCCCTGCCGGAGCAGGTAAGATACACTACGAAATCCGCGCTGGACATGTTGGATGCCTTTAGGCATTATTCGGGATATAAGCGGATTTCGTATGATAGCGTCAGCAGGCAAACATCTTGGCTGCTTGCTAGCCTACACAATGTAGGTGTTCTCTTTATCACAAACAATAATCTGGACGCCCTACTCACAAGCTTACCTAGCTTCTGTGCATGTGAACACCACTATCATGACTGATGTTCACATGAAGTGGCGTCCCTCAAGTTAATTTTTATGGTCAACATCATTGCCTGTACTTCAGCAGATGCGCTGGCAGAGCTCAGCATCAGCTCAGCGTTAGATATGTTTCGCCCGGCTGCCAAGCAATTGGCAGCGCTCATAGATATTGCTCAAGATGCTAAAACTGATCCCCTTTGCTGCGTAAGCAGTGCTGAGGTAGGCGGCGAACTTGTCGGCTATGCCTCGTTTCACCCACCCACGGACGTTGAAACCTGGGGTGACGACCAAACAGGCAGGCTTGTTGAACTGGGTGCAGTTGAGGTTGACCCAACTTGCCGGGGCCAGCGCCTTGCCCAAAGGGTGTTAGAAGCAAGTTTTATGGGTGGGCGTTTTGATGACACAGTGGTATTTGCCACCATGTACGTGTGGCACTACGACCTCAAACGTACATCATTAACGCCGTACCAGTATAAAAGGATGCTCGAGCGTCTTTACAGAAGTATTGGCATGGAACCTTACCGCACCAGCGATCCAGAAATTCGGGCGGACCCAGCCAATCAACTAATGGCTCGAGTAGGACCAACTTGCCCCGCAAACATCAAAGCAGAGTTTGACCGCTTGCGCGCCCAAGACTTGCTAAGTTTTTCGGCATTTTGAGCCGACTCAACTACCGTGAAAGCATCTTGTATCCTAAACATTTTGTCATTAACTTTCGATGGTGTCAGCTAGGGCAAAGGCAAAAATGACAACATTTGATAAACTAAACTACAGTTAACAGCTCAAACCACGTTACAGGGCGGTTGTTCAGGATGTTTTTGGCCACAACTCGAGGCCCTCATTAACGGTAGCGCAGTAATGTCACATTGATACTTATACACATTTGCTCACTCTGAGGAAAGCCCGTACCCTTATCAATTCAGAGTTAGTGTGCTTATGTCAACATTGCATCATGCACACACAGCTTTGAGTAGCATCACCTGAATTTTATGTATATCGCTAGAACATCACCTGAACTTAATGTTGTTCTGTAAAGGCTGAGAGCTTGTTGTTGACACCTTTATGACGACTGAAAGAGGATTTTTATGCTCGTGCAAGACATTATGACGCAACAAGTTGTGGCCATTGATCCAGATATGCCTATTGGGGATGTGTACGCGCTCATGCAGCAGCGTGACATTCGCCATTTTCCAATTGTGGAAGATACCAGCGCAGGTGCATCTACGTTGGTAGGTATTGTCTCTGATCGGGATATTCGCTTAGTAGGTTCAGCCCTACCTCAAGCGCCAGAGGGTGTTAAGTTAGCTGACCCTGTGCGCAAGCTCATGTCCTCACCTGTCATTACGACCCACCCTAGTGACGCAGTTGAAGAATCTGCCAGTTTGCTGCGGCGCAAAAAAATAGGTGCTATGCCTGTTTTAGATGAGGGCGAGCTAGTAGGCATTGTGAGTGCTATTGACTTTTTAGAGGCGCTGGTACGCATGACCGGGGTTCACCGTGCAGCTAGTCGGCTCGAGGTTGAACTGACTAGCGACCCCAGTGCGCTGGCTGAACTTAGTGCCGCAGTTGCTAGTCAAGGTATCACTATATTGAGTGTTCTGAGCAGTCAAGATGACCCAGCCAGTGGCACGCTTGTCGTTTCTTTGCGCGTAACCACCATTGACATTGGCAAGCTTGCACGTCATTTGCGCAGTCAAAGTTTCAATGTGATCTGGCCACCAGAACCACCTCAGACTGTAGGGCATACGCTTGCAAGCAACGCAGAACACGCATGAGTAGCATTAAGTTTGTCTATGACGCTAGCCTTGCTGAGTATGAACTTTCGGATAGCCACCCGTTTAAACCTGTTCGTTTGGAACTCACCCGCACGCTACTTAGAGAACTTGGGCTTTTAGAGGATCGTCATATTGAGGCAGTTAAGCCGCTCGAGCCTGGCTTGCTACGCCACGTTCACGACGGGGACTATGTCAATGCAGTCAAAGCTGTGTCTCAAGGCAGACAGGTAGACGGTCAGTTGCGCTACGGGCTGGGTACAAGCGATAATCCCATCTTCCCCAACATGCACCGCGCCATTAAGCAAGTGTGTGCCGCAACCGTCACGGCGATGGACTTGGTGGCATCTGGCAAGGTTCAGCGGGCGCTGAGTTTAGCAGGTGGCTTGCACCACGCCCACGCCGCCCAAGCGTCTGGCTTTTGTCTTTATAACGACCTTGCCGTTGGTATTGAACACGTGACGCGCAAGTATGGTCTGCGCGTTGCCTATGTTGATATTGACGCCCATCACGGCGACGGCGTGCAGGGCTTGTTTTACGACCGTGGGGATGTACTTACGTTTAGCATTCACGAGTCGGGGCGCTACTTGTTTCCGGGGACAGGTAATACCTTTGAACTCGGCAAAGGTGACGGGCGCGGCTGCAGTGTGAACATGCCGCTCGAGCCCTTCACAGAAGATGATTCTTACTTAACCTGCTTACGGGATGTTCTCCCCAAAGCCTTAGACGTGTTTAAGCCCGACATGATCTTGCTACAAGCCGGTGCTGACATGCACCGCCGCGACCCGCTAGCTGATTTGGCACTTACCGTACAGGGGATGGCCGCAAGCTACCAGTTCATAAGTGAGCTTGCTGATGACGTTTGTGAGGGGCGTTTAGTTGCTACCGGTGGCGGCGGCTATGACCCGTTTCATGCTGTGCCTAGAGCGTGGGCGGCATTGTGGGCTGTACTCAGCCGACAAGATTTATCTGAGAACTTACCAGCATCATGGCTAGAGGACTGGCACGCGCGTAGCCCTCACCCACTACCTAAACAGTTAAGTGATAACATCAACCAATGGCAAGCTATTTCTCAACGCGACACCATTAACAAGCACAATGCTGCTGTGGTGCGACGCTTACTCACGACCTTAGACCCTATTTGGGAAGAGCAAGCTCAAGAAAGAAATAACCCTTCTTCAGCAGTCTCTTGACTCGAGCTTCAACATCAAGCCATCTCCAAGTTGATAACGTATGTTCTCAATGTCAACGAAGGTATGTGGCTAGGGCTCGAGCTTGCCCACATCTGCTAAATAAACAAGCGCCGCCGCATCCCAAGCTTGCGGGCGGCAAGCTGCCGGATAGGGCACGGGTGGCAAATGACTACGCGGGTAGCCAGCAATAAGTTCGGGCAAGCGTTTATCAGCTTGGCTCAAGGCAATGTCAAACATGGCACTGCGAATGGCACTTGCCTCTTCCACAAAGCCGTAACGGGCTAGACCACTTGCAATCAGCGCGTTGTCGTGTGGCCACACCGACCCGTTGTGGTACGACACGGGGTTGTAGCGCTGCTCACTAGCGCCCAAGGTACGCACGCCCCAACCACTCCAATTATCTTCTGAAAAGAGCGTCGCCACCAGCTTAGGCACAATGTCCATGGGCACAATGCCTGTCCATAAAAGCTGCCCCGCATCGGAATTGTGAATGCGCAGAGGCTGCTTGTCTCCGTCTAGCGCCATCGCGTAGGTGTTCATATCAGCTAGCCAAAACGCGCTATGAAACTTGTGTTTGAGGCTATCAGCGAGGTCGTTGTAGCGTTTACAAGTGCTGCTTTCGCCCAGTGCTAGGTAAAAATCGGCAGCAGCACGATAAGCTGCGAACGCGTAACCTTGAACTTCACTCACAGCTAACGCACCCTTGGCTAGCTCACCACTAGCATGGCTCATCGAATCGCCAGAGTCTTTCCAAGATTGCACGTTGAGTCCTTGCCCGGGTGCGGCGGGGGTAAACTCTAAAAAGCCATCGCCGTCAATATCGCCTGTGGTTTCCATCCATGTTAACGCAGCTTCCCACTGGGGTCGCAACGTTTCCACAATGCGAACATCCCCTGTAACCCGGTAGGTTTCACGCAAAAGGATAATGAACAAAGGTGTGGCATCAACCGTGCCGTAGTAGCGCGTGTGTGGCACATGACCCAGACGCGATAACTCACCGTAGCGGGCTTCGTGCATAATTTTGCCGGGGGCTTCAGCACGAAAGTCATTGTACTCGCGCCCTTGTTTGGCAGCTAAATGCTGTAAGGTTCCCAGCGCCAATTGGCTGCTAAATTCTGTTTTGGCAGGTAACAACATGAGCGCAGTGATGAGCGCGTCCCGCCCAAAAGCAGCCACAAACCACGGGATGCCCGCTGCTGGAAACAAGCCTTCATCGGTTGCTAAAACAAGTGCGCGCAGGTCGTCCACCGCTTGAGTAAGCACCGGGCGGTAGTGGGGTTCAGGTAAAGCCAAAACTATCTTCTCAAACTGCTGTTGCCATGTTGTGTAAGCGGGTAGTGACGGTGATGTAACTGCGTTATCGCCACCGTCATAACCACCGTCATAACCACCGTCATAACCACCGTCATAACAGTTACTTGTCACCGTTAATTGCCAACGTTCACCAGCTTCTAGGGGCACTGTAAAGCTAGCGGTCTGCTCGCTGAGTGAGCTTGGCGGGTGTGAAAATGTGACGCTTAGGCCAAGGTTTTGTCCGTCTTGAGCGGTGTAGTGAAACTCGAGCCCAGCCTCCACCAGCTTACTTTCCCATGTGCGGGTGATATCATGCCAGCCGCGCACCTCAAATAAGTCTGCAAAATCAGCTTCTAGTCGCAGGTCTAGGGTGATAGTTTGAGGCTCGAGGCTCGTATTATGTAATTCAATGGCATCCTCTAAACTGCCTACACCAATCGTCACATGGCGTTGCACCGCGACGTACTGCGCATGATCTTCAACATCTGCATAGTGTGCCCAAAAGTGGTCTGCCCTGGGCGCGTGGCCCACCAGCAAACGCACCCGCGCCCCAAATTCCCAAGCGTAGGTCTTGAGCAAACGAGTATCCCGGTGATAAAAACCATGTTCAGAAGAGCTTGTGTTGCCATCTGCATTGGCGACAAAAAAAGTGTAGTTTTCTTTGAGAACTGTGTTCTCGCTAAGGTTCATGGACATACCTCGTTAGGATTAGTGTTGGAGGAGGCTCGAGCTTGCAGCGTAACCATCAACTGCTTGCTTTGCAATACTGCATCACCAAGCTGATTTCACCACAAAGATGATTTCAAGAAAGCACGTTGCAGATTGACTTAAGACGTTAAATATAGTGATAGATTTATTGTATCTTTAGCTTGGTCCTGCAGTATAACTTGCGTTTGAACTTCTCTGCAGGCAAGCTTAAGCTTCGTTGCGTTTGTGCTCGCATCTTTACACTTTGTCACATCCCTGCTATTTTCGCCGGAGGTCTACTGAGTTGGTTGCTTTCTATGCCCACGGGTCGCACACGCAACTGCCACAAGCAGGTACTTGCAGAAATGTGAAATGACGTAATTGATTACGCTGCAGGGAGCTGGGTAGGTTTTTATACTGATGACTAGGGTTCATCAAACCAAGCTTAGTTAGCCCGGGGGAGACTGCCTGTGACCCATGACCTTGTCCACGTTCAATTTGCAGATAACCCTGACCCAAGGGTGCCTTGTCTGCTGCTGTTAGACACCTCGCACTCGATGGCAGGTGAAGCCATTCGCGCCCTCAACGAAGGCTTGCAAACCTTCAAGCAAGATGTCATGCAAGACGCCCTTGCGCGCCGCCGGGTTGAGCTTGCCATCATCAGCTTTGGAAACGGTGGTGTCAGTTTAGTGCAAGATTTTGTCACCGTAGATGACTTTGACCCCCCTACACTTAGTGCTGGTGGGAGTACCCCGTTGGGGCAAGCGCTCGAGGACGGCCTAGCGCTACTTCGTAACCGCAAAAATACCTATAATCAAGCTGGCGTACAGTATTACCGCCCGTGGGTGTTTTTAATTACCGACGGCGCGCCCACCGACATGTGGCAGCAAGCTGCCGCGCAGATGCAACAAGAAGAGGCAGCGCGGGGCGTGTCGTTTTTTTGCGTAGGTGTTGAACGCGCCGATATGGCGACACTCGCGCAGATTGCCTCAGACAAACGCCCGCCGCTTAAACTCAAAGGACTTGCTTTCAAAGAGCTATTTTTGTGGCTTTCTCAGTCGCAGCAGCGGGTGTCGCACTCGAGAATTGGTGATCAGGTAGCTACGCCGGCAATTGGCTGGGGCAGTGTGGATGTTTAGCTTGCTGTTTGGCTTGCTGTTTAGCTTGGCGTCTAGTCTAACTAGCTGATGCCCGCCCACACAGGCCCTACATCTGTTGTGGCTGCTTCGGTCACGGGGCAAAAACACCTGCGTCAGCAGCAGCTAAATCAAGATAGTTATTGTGTAAGTTCGCGGCCCGATGGTGTGCTTTGTCTGGTTGTAGCA
>JBCCOX010000036.1:0-15880 GCA_039025155.1 Deinococcota bacterium
GTTTTAGAGGCATTTGTAGCATCTGAACTACCTCTATTAAAAGAATTAAAAGATCTTTTTGTGAAATGGTTAAGTTTGTACGACAGAATCACTATTCATCAAACACCCATACTTCAGGATTTAGTTGTTGATTTACTAAAGGCGCACAAGCTTCCGTCGGATATTGTGACAATGTTTAGGCTAACCTTTATAGACGGTTATCCAAAAGGATTAAAAAAGCCTCTTGAAGATCAACCTCACTACATGCTCAATGCAGGTGAAGCATGGGCAGATGCTGTTTTACAAACTATTGAAAAAGAACTAGCCTGGCGGGATATTATTGCTTGTGCTCTAAATGCACAGGGTGCTAGTCCGAAGCAGGCTTGGTGGGATAAAGCTCAGAGTGTGCTCGAGAACGTCAAACATCCTGAAAAAGTCCTCGAGTTTCTAGCACTTGTTGGACAACCGCGTACTGTTTTACTTGAACAACCTCGCTACGAACGAGGCGACATTAATCTTCTTTTCGACAAATATAACAGCAATGCAGCGCGGGGGCTGGCATGGATGGCAACGTGTATCGATCATTCTGACACAGCGCGCGTTCTAGCAGGTTTTGTTGAAACAAGCCTCAAAAAAGTTAAAGGTGTTGGGCCGCGTAGCCCAAAATTGGCAACGGCAGGTGTTTATGCGCTTTCGTTACTACAGTCTGATGCCGCCGTCACCCAACTCGCCTACCTAAAAAGTCGCGTTACCTTCAAAACCACTCTCAAACAAATCGAAAAAGCATTAGACGAAGCTGCTAAACGTGCGGGGATCAGCAAAGAGGACCTCGAAGAGATGAGCGTACCCACCTTCGGGCTAGATGCTGACGGCAAGCGCACCCTCCATTTTGGAGAGGCAAAAGCCGAACTCAGCATCAGCAATGGTGAGGTGACGTTAAGTTATTTTAACGACAAGGGCAAACTGGTCAAAGCACCGCCCGCCAGCGTTAAACAAGACTTTGTTGATGAACTTAAAGAGCTTAAAGCCAGTGTCAAAGATATCAAAAAAATGCTTTCAGCGACGGCAGTGCGAATTGAAAAGCATCATTTGTTGCAGAAAACTTGGGAGTATGAGGTGTGGCTCGAGCGCTACCTCAACTCACCTATTGCCGCAGCCATTGCCAAGCGACTCATCTGGCGGTTTGCTTGGGATGGTGTTCAAGTTGCTGGCATTTGGCACGAAGATGGCATCAAAGACATTCAAAACGAGTCGCTAGATATTCCGGCAAATGCGACCGTTAGCTTGTGGCATCCACTGGAAACGAGTACAGATGAGGTGCTTGCATGGCGCGACTGGCTGCAAACCCAGCAGGTACGCCAGCCTTGGAAACAGGCACATCGTGAAATTTATATTCTTACTGATGCTGAACGCAATACAGCAACCTATAGTAATCGTTACGCTGCACATATTCTGAAGCAACATCAATTTAATCAACTTTGTGCGCTGCGAGGTTGGCACAATCAGTTACGCCTTGCCGTAGATGATACCTATCAACCTGCGCATATCAAGTTACCTCAGTGGGATTTACGCGCTGAGTACTGGATTGAGGGCATTGGTGAGTACGGCGGTGACACAACTGAGGCAGGCACGTACTTGCGTGTTGCTACCGATCAGGTGAGGTTCTATCCGCTACACGCCGCCCAAAACTACGCCCAAGCAGGTGAGGGCAACTATGCAGCTCACCGCTGGCGCGAAGAGCAAATTGTTGACCCTTTGCCGCTAGAAGACATCCCACCCTTAGTTTTTTCTGAAGTTATGCGTGATGTTGACTTATTTGTAGGTGTGGCCAGCGTGGGAAATGACCCAACTTGGCAAGATGGCGGTCCCGACGGACGTTTTATTGAGTACTGGCAATACTATGGGTTTGGTGATTTAAGTGAAAGCGCGCAGTCGCGTAAAGAGGTGCTCGAGCAACTCCTACCGCGCCTCAAAATTCGTGACCGTGTTTGCCTTGACGGCAAGTTCTTAAAAGTGCAGGGCGATATTCGCACCTACAAAATCCACCTTGGCAGTAGCAACATCCTCATGGAACCCGATGACCAATACTTGTGCATTGTGCCAGACACGCGCTTAAGCAAAAAAGGTAGTGATGTCTTTTTACCTTTTGAAGGTGATAGAACCTTATCGCTCATCATAAGTAAAGCATTGCTGCTCGCTGAAGATACCAAGATTAAAGATAGCGTCATCACACGGCAGATTAAGCGTAACTGAACATGACTTCACACAACTTCACAGCAAACCCTACAGAACACCAAATGCCTCATGCCCTAAAATCGAAGGATGAAAACACGCCTCATTACTGTTTTGATAATCACTGCATCCCTCGTAGGTAGTGCATCCGCAACAACCCTTTTCGAATTTGATAGCGCAGACTCCGTTACCAACTGGGTTTCTGTAGACGACCGCGTGATGGGTGGTGTGTCTGTAAGCCAGATGAGCTACGCAGGGGACGGCTTAGCGCTATTCTCGGGCAACATGTCGCTAGCTAACAACGGCGGGTTTGCATCGGTGCGGCTTACTGATAATGTCTATAACTTAAGTGAGTTTGAAGGCGTAGAACTTCGTGTTAAAGGTGGCAACTTAACTTATCAGTTTCGTTTCCAAACAGATATTGCCCGTATTTCTTACACCCAACCGTTTGTCGCGCCAGACGAATGGACAACCGTACGCCTGCCGTTTGATGCCTTTGAAGCCACGTTTTTTGGTCGGCGGGTCGTTGACGCACCGCAAATGAACACCGCGTTTTTAAGAACGCTTACGTTTATGCTGGCAGATAGCCAAGCCGGTGAGTTTGAGCTACTTATTGACTGGATTAAAGTTTATTAGCTTCAAGCTACATCTGATACTGATGTTGGTGGAGATGAAATAAAGCCCCTAAGGGGTTATGAAATATCCGCCCGGAATTAGCACGATATGGTAACTAGATGGTGTCTAGGAGATGTTATCTAGGACTCGAGCCAACTCTCCTGCTAATAAGGCTTCAATATCTAAGCACAATCCTGCAAAGATCACACTGCACAGCAGACCACGCTCGTTGGGGTTTAGCGTCTTGTACTGCCCTTGATGCAAGTAAAACCAATCTACCTGAGCATCATCCACCCGCCAGACGATGTATTCCTGAACGCCGTTACGCCGGTAGGCCGTCTTTTTTTCAAATAAATCATAAGCGGCGCTGCTAGCGGCAATTTCGACAACCAGTTCGGGCGCGCCCGTGACATAGTCATCTTCTGAAACGGTGGATTGCCCATCTACAAAACGCAAGAGGGCGTCGGGCTGAGGTTCGTTATCCAGGTCCAGTCGCACAGTAGCGTTGTCAAGCGCCATCGTCTCAGGGTGCTTACTTGCATAGACGTTAAGCCAAGTGATGATGTGAGCACGAGGAAGCCCGTGCCTGCGGGCGCGAACAGGTGAGTCCACGTAAACAACTCCCTCAATAAGCTCTGCGCGAATGTTGGGTGAATGTTGATAGCGACGCTCGAATTCATCCCGGCTGAGGTGGTCACCGTTCTCGAGCCTAGGGACAGTCACGGTGCTAGACATATGTACAGTTTAGCAAAATCACTAAGCTGATGACGCCAAAATTAACAGCTACCGGCCGCCCATCCCAGTAATCGTAATGCCTTTAATAAACCACTTCTGCGCCAGCATATACACAACTAAGACAGGTAACATCGCCACCACGGCTGCTGCCATGAGTAACTCCCAGCGCACCGAAAATTGTCCCTGAAATGAGTTAAGTCCGACGGGAATGGTGCGCATGTTTTCGGAGTTAGTTACAACCAGTGGCCACAAAAACTCGTTCCAATTACCCAAGAAAATGAAAATGGCCAGCGCTGCCAAAGCAGGTGCGCTATTTGGCATGATGATTTGCCACCAAATACGTAGTGACGACGCACCATCTATGCGGGCAGCATCGTCCAGTTCAACAGGAATGCCGCGAAAGTATTGCCGTAGCAAAAAGGTTGCAAAGGCTGAAAAAGCTGGCGGAAAGATGAGCGCTTGGTAGCTATCGTACCAGCCGAGGTAGCGCACGAGCACAAAGTTGGGAATGAGTAGCACAGTAAACGGAATCATCAAGGTTGCTAGGTAGACCAAAAACAAGCTGTCCCGACCCTTAAACCGCAAGCGTGCAAAGGCAAACGCTGCTAAAGATGATGTTGCTAGCGTGATGATGGTTGTGCTGGTTGCCACAATAAAACTGTTCAGGTAAAACCGTCCAAACGGCATACTGGTGAGTGCCCTCGCGTAGTTTGACCAGTTGGGACTGCTGGGTAGCCACTGAGGGGGGAAGGTGAAGACCTCTCGAGCTTCTTTGAGTGAGGTGCTAATCATCCACAAAAAAGGTAGCAACATGAACAAACTGCCAATGATGAGCAGTACGTGGATGATGGTGTGCTGAAGGCGGCGGCGTTTGGTCATGAGTAGTGCCTTTGAATCTGTCTTAAATGCTGGGCGATATATTGAATCAAATAGTGAGTCATGGACCAACCTCGTAATGCACCCAGCGGCGTTGCAAGCGTGTTTGAATTAACGTAAAAATGAAGATGATGGCAAACAAAATCCACGCGATGGCCGTAGCTTTGCCCATGCGCCCAAACTCAAAGGCATTTTGGTAAATGTACATGACGATGGAGAGGCTGGACTGCGCCGGACCGCCACTTGTCATGACAAACGGCTCAGCAAAAAGCTGAAATGCCCCAATAAGTTGAATAACCAGCAAAAAAAACGTTGTAGGGCTGACCATTGGAATCGTGATGTAGCGAAACCGCTGCCACGTGCTGGCACCATCTACTTTGGAGGCGTCATATAGTGAGTCGGGCACGGCTTGTAAGCCTGCGAGGTAAATGACCATGGTGAAACCGACGTTTTTCCAAAGCGTTAAAAGCACAACGGCAGGTTTTGCCCAAAACGAACTGTTAAGCCAATCTGGTGGGGCAATGGGCCACCCTGTAGCATCGGCCAGTTGCCACACCCATGCGTTAGCCACGCCAAAGTCGCGGTTGAGGAGCCACTGAAACACAATTGCTACCGCGACAATATTGGTCACAACGGGCATAAAGTAAATGAGGCGGTAAAGCTCGAGCCCCCGAATACCTTGGTTGAGCGCAATGGCCATCAGCAAACCAAACACAAGCTGCAACGGCACAATGGTTAGCGCGTAAAAAAAGGTATTACCTAAGACTTTCCTAAACACTGCATCTTGAAAAATCAGCTCTTGATAGTTGCGTAAGGCCACAAACTCTGGCGTGCTAATCAAATTCCACCTAAAAAAACTCAGCACAAACGCACCCAGAATGGGGACGAGCACAAACACAGCAAACCCCAGCAGACTCGGTAGTAAAAAGAAGTAGGCTTCGTTTTGCTGACCGGGTCGCCACTTGCCAAACCCTGTGCGTCTGGGTTTGGGTTGTTTGAGTTGCGTTGTGCGGTTGGAAGATAAAGACATAATGCCTCGAGGAAAGTACCAGTTTAGAGTTTCGCGTCTAGGTTGCGTCACCATCAACATTGAGCAGATAATAAATTCATCTCAAAGTCTCAGGCTTCGCACTCTAAACATCATTTTC
This sequence comes from Deinococcota bacterium, assembly GCA_039025155.1. Taxonomy (GTDB): domain Bacteria; phylum Deinococcota; class Deinococci; order Deinococcales; family Trueperaceae; genus JBCCBI01. The sequence continues at coordinate 5,586 of JBCCOX010000036.1, forward strand.
TGATGAATATGCAAGATAATAAAATGACATCTGCAGTGCATTGAAGGCGCTGAGTTGACAGTTAACACAATCATGCACTTGTTAATCATATAAGTAAGTTCGACAGGTGTGGATGTTGCCTCAAAGTAAATTTACTGAGTGATACAGAGAGTCAAAACTGCTCTCTACGCCACTCAAACGTCATCAAAGATTATCTGGGAAAACCATTACTGGCTAAGAAAGCGTCCACGTTTTCGCAGAGTGCAGGTAGAACCTCAGCAGCGGAAGCTTCGCCAGACCAAATACGCTGCATGGCTGGGCTAATGATTGAGCCATTTAACTCGTTCCACTCGGCAAAATAGCCAATGCGCCCAACTTTGGCGTTTTCACCTTCGGTAATGAACGCCATACGGTTGGTAGGGGAGTCGCTCAGACTCATGAATGCATCTGACTTGGCGGTGGACTGGAGCGCGGGCAGAATTTCACCGGAGGCAGTGTAGATGGCTTGACCGCCGTCTGTGCCTTGTAACCAGCTTAAGAACGTCCAGGCGGCGTCTTTATCATCGCTGAAACTGCTCATGGTCCAGGCGGCACCGCCAGCGCTAGCAGAACGCTGACCGCCTTCAGGAATGGGTACAACGGCAACATCGTAGTTCATACCAGCACTGTTAAATGCTGAAATGCGGCTAGCATTTTGGATAATCATGGCAGCTTGACCACTTTGGAACACAGCTGCATCGCCACCCGCTTGACCGAGGTTGGCGTCGCGCATGGCGTGGCTGTCGTTCATCATGTCTGCAAAAAAGCTGATGGCCTCGACTGCTGCAGGTTCAGCTAAGGTGCAACGGCTGGGGTTGCGCATATCATCTAAAATGCTGCCGCCGTTTTGACCCACCCAAAGTTGGTACTTGCCGCCTTCCATCGCGAGGGCATGGCGAATCACCCGGCCGCTGTTGGTGACGTTGGTGAGTTGTTCAGCGGCAGCTTGTAGGTCGTCCCAGGTCCAGCTTTCGTCAGGATAGCTCACGCCAGCTTCGTCAAAAATGTCTTTGTTGTAGTAGAGGACTTCTAGCCCGATGTCTCTAGGTAAGCCATAAATTTGCTCGTCATAAATGCCAAACTCGAGCAGTGACGGCCAATAATCATCTACAGGATAGTCCGTTGCTTCGATATAACTTGCTAGAGGTTCCAAAACACCGTCTGCTGCGTAGCTTTGAATGGGCGATAGGAACATGACATCAGGTATTACAGACGCATCGCCAGCCGCCCAGAGGGTTTGAATGGTCGTAAAGTAATCCCCCCACGGGCGTGACCAAATCTCAATCTCAATGTCTGGGTTTTCTGCCATAAAGGCATCTGCCACAGCTTCGTGGGTGGCAATTTCTTCAGGGCTACCCCACATGGCCCAGGTGACGGTGGTTTGCGCAAATGCAGACACAGTCATGCCCAACACAACGCTTAACGTAAGTACTTGCCAACCCTTCATAGCTACCTCCTCAGGTAAATCGGCTATGCTCTTATAACGACAAACAGGTGATGTGTTTGTTGAATACACCCTGCGTGAGATGTCTTAAGGGTGTCGTACAACGTGGCTGAGGTCGGATGAATTACAGCTTTGACGAGATTGTGTTAACTCAAACGTGTTAACAATGTTCAACGGTGATGACTCTTACTATACTCTATCTTAAGATTGCATGGGCAGACTTTGAGATGATGTCATCTTTGCCAAGGGTCAAAGTACAATCAAATGAGGAAGTTAGTCCTCGAGAATATGTCCAAACTAAGCACATTAGGACTCACGCAGTTGACATCTCAAAGTTTGTGATGGTCGCATCTATAAGCATCGTGAAGATACTCAAAAATACGTCACCTCAAAAATGGGTTGTCAAGGTGTACTCATCCTCAAGTGTGTGACGTAACTTTTGCATGTACCTAGCCTGATGTGAGTCAACCTCTGATAGTTAATCTAGACTGATGTCGTCTCGAGTCACGGTCAGCAAGCTATTCGGCTTGGCGTTGTAAATCTTCGAGTGATAGCCATCTGGCCAGGTGATTTCAACGACACTGAGAGCCTCACCTATCGGGAAGCCAACATGCAAACGACTGCTATCTGCTGACAAATAGCCACTTGCTGCATAAAGTGTGCGGTAGTAGCTCGAGCGATTCGTTTGCACCTTCACTGACGCGCCGATAACATCTGTATTGCCACTACCCGGCCAGTTAAGGTCAACTTGTAAACTGTTACCTTCACAAAGCTGATTTTCAAAAAGCTGGGCAGATGCGCGTAAGTTATTGACAACAATGTCTAAGTCGCCATCGTTATCCACATCGGCAATGCTCATGCCGCGCCCGCTTGCACGGGAGGCGAGGCCCCACTCGGCTGCAGACACAAAGTTGCCGCTGCCGTCATTGCGAAACGCTTGGTTTTCTTCGACCAGTTCGTGGTTATCCAGGTGGGCAAAGGTGCTCTCTTCCATCATGCCATTCACAATGTAAAGGTCAACGAAGCCGTCTTGATTAAAATCAGCAAATTTGCCTGACCAACTCCAGCCACTAGCATCAATACCTCGGTTCGTTGCGCCGTTCGTAAAGCCATCTTCAGTACGTTCTTGTAAAACGTTTTCCATCACCTGCGGATCACCTTCTGGGTGCGGGTCAGCCATCATTGCTTCCATAACGGGTTGCCAAGCGGCGAGGTCGGCATCTGCATAAGGCTTCATGTCAGTTGAAAACAACTCTGTTTGCCCGTCGTTGTCAATATCTGCAAGGTCAAAACTCATAGTGCTGTGGCTAATTGCGCTAAACGGTGTTACCGCTTGCCAATTTGTACCTTGGTTGAGCCAAGCCATATCCGGCACAGCAAAATCATTGCCAACCAAAATATCTAGCCGTTGGTCGTCGTTAAAATCGAGCACCGCAAACGCAAGCGCTTGCGCTTGGTGATGAAGGCGCGTTTCGGCAAAGCTGCCGTCACTATTATTGCTGTAGACGTAGACACCGCCGCGACCACTCTCTAAAAACTCGTGACCAAACTCAGTGAGGAGGGCTGCGTCGTAACTCGCACCTGCTAGGTCAATGTCGCCATCTTGGTCAAAATCTGCCCAATTCACGGCATACAAAGGTTTGGTCACGCCCGACAAAATGACTTGCTGGAAGGTGCCGTCAGCTAGGTTGCGCCAAAAGTTAGGGGCGCTGGTTTGCCGACTCAGCAAAATGTCTTGCCAGCCGTCGCCATCAAAGTCAAACAGGCTCACTGCTCTCGAGTCCCCTATGTCCATCAACTCCGTCATAAACTCGAGCTGTCCCATGTTCCACAAAATAGTATTGGGTGCTGCATGGTTGGCTAGGACAATGTCGAGGTCGCCGTCGTTGTCCAAATCATTCATAGCCACGCCGCCACCGTTGGCTTCAAACATACGCACCGTGTCGCCGCCGGGCACTTGGCTGATGTGGTCAAGGTCGTGGGTGACAAAACGGCCTGAGCACGTGCTTTGCTCGAGCACGCGGCTCGAGACAGTCACAGGAGCAGGTTGTACCCATGCCAGTGACGAAAGTGACATCACGTGAACGCACATACCAACGTAGCCAATGCGCTTGAGACAAATCCTCAACATAGACAGCGACATCATAGACAGCAACCTTTCATGGCAAACCTCCTGTTTGGCGTATGCTTATCCTAAACGACAGTGTTAACAATGTGCTACTCGCAATGTGCTAACGGAAAGGGGACCTCTATGAACCTTTTAGCTATCTTTGCTCACCCAGACGACGAATCTTTTAGCTGCGGCGGAACGCTTGCCAAAGCTGCTGCGGATGGTCACAAGGTGGACCTTATCTGTGCCACACGCGGTGAAGAAGGCGAGATTGTCCATCCGGATATTGACCCAGAGGCTTACCCTAAAGGGGATGCCAGGGGAGAGTTACGAACACGGGAGCTCGAGGCAACCTGTCAAGCGCTCGGCATCAACCTGCCTATCTGGCTTAATCATCACGATTCTGGTTTTCCGATTGAGGTAGGACTCAACAATCCTAAAGCGTTTATGAATCAAGAGATTGTGGCGCTCGAGCGGCAACTTCTTCCGCTTATTGCAGATACCCAGCCAGATGTCATCATCACCTTTGACCCGCACGGTGGCTACCCGCACATTGACCACATCACCATTCACCGGGCAGCGACATCGGCGTTCTGGTCGGTGGGCAGTATCATGACTCCCGCACCCAGACGCTTGTTTTATCCGGCGCGTTCACTCGAAGTTTTACGTGAGATTAAAGCCAACTCCACCAGCACAACAATGGCAGACGTTGACCCGGAACTCTACGGCGTATCGCAAGACTCGGTGGCGGCAACTATTGATATTCGTCCTTTTGCTGACCAAAAACGCGAGGCGATTATGGCGCACGGGTCGCAGTTTGGAACACGGGAAAAGATTCAAGCAATGTTAGATGGTAGAGCAGGGATGCTCGAGCAAGAACTGTTTGTTCTCGGCGGCTTGCGCGGTAGCTTTCCGGCGATGCCTTTAACAGACCTGTTCACAGGGTTGTAAAGATGATGTCGTGGTGATTGGTGTTAAACATCTGCATGTGTTGAACCGATAGCATCACAGCTGACAAGCTCGGTTACAATTTTCTATGCTTACCCACTTCCAAAACGGCAGCGTCCACATGGTAGATGTCTCTAACAAAGACACAAGTCAGCGCGAGGCTGTGGCTGAATCGCTGGTACTCTTGCCAGAAGCTGCTAGCAAAGCACTGGAAACGAATCCAAAAGGCGACCCTATCGCAGTGGCCGAACTTGCTGGCATTATGGCGGCGAAGCAGACGAGTAACCTCATCCCGTTGTGCCATCTACTCCCTTTGAGTAAAGTGTCTGTCAAAGCTAACCGTATTCAGACGGGTAAAAAAATTGATACTTACCTCGGCTCGGTAGAATTTAGACCAGTAGAACTTGATACGACAGACCTTAGCCCAACAAACTTTGGCCTAACAAAGGGTGTATCACCAGATCAGCACCCCGTTGCACCCAAAGACTTGGTCGAAAATAGCTTTACAGAAGCTGTGCGCTTTACGGCAACCTGTAAGGTTAATGCACAAACAGGGGTGGAGATGGAAGCGCTCACGGCTGCGTCGGTGGCGGCACTTACCCTTTACGATATGCTCAAAAGTGCTGCTAAAAATATCGTTATTGCTGAGGTGCGGTTGGTATCCAAAGCTGGAGGGGAGTCAGGCACATGGCATGCTTCGCAAGGGCACTAAGTCAAGAAGGTGAAGCTGCTTTACTTGCTATTGACCAAGCTCATGTGAGTCAGTTTGGTGGTGAGGTACTCGTGCAGCGCAGTAGTTTGAGCTTTTTTGAGCGCACGGGCCATGCTTTTACCGCGTTTAACGATGACCAAGTTGTTGGCTTTGTAGTTGCCCAAGCTATTTTTAATGGCACGCGCCCGACGGTGTTTGTGAGCCGCCTAGCTGTACATTATGAGGATACTGAAGTGGCTGACCAAGCACTCGAGCTTTTAGTTGAAACTGTCACCAAAAGTGCTTACGATGCTGCCGTTTACGACCTCTTATGGCACGTTCCTGCTCGTGATGAGAAACTTCAGCGCGTGCTTGCTAAAAACCAGTATGATAAATGTGAGACCTACGTATATGAACGTGTTTTGGGCTCGAGAGGCCAATCTCGCTAACATCAACTCAACAAAGGAGTAACTATGGCTCGAGTGCTACTAGGCGTCAAAGAAATGAATACCGACGCGCGTGCTGAAAAAGTAAAAGCTCTACTTATGTCATTAGAAGGTGTCAGCGGTGTGGATGCCAAGGGTGACCAACAAGCTACCGTCAACTACGATGAAGACGTGATTTCGGTGATGGACTTGATCCGTGCCTTGCGTGAAAAAGGTCTAACAGCAGGTATGGAGTAAACATCAGGCTTGTGATGACTCGTGTTTTGAAAATTTTGTGATGCGTCTTATTCAGTTTTTAGATGCTGACGGGCAGCGGCGTGTCGCCGTGTCTTCATCGGTAAATTCACCTGATGCAGGTTTACAGGTGTTACCGGGCATGTTGCGTGTTTACGACCTCGCATGTGAGGCTATCAGCGTACAAACTTCACTGCAAGCTTTAGTTGAAGCAAACCTAGTTGAGGCTGAGGTTATGACTGAAATGCTTAGCGAGTTGGAAAGTGCTGGGCGTTTGCTACCTCCCCTCGACCACCCTGACCCTGCCCACTGTTTTGTGACCGGTACGGGTTTAACCCACGTGGGCAGTGCAGACACGCGCGACAGCATGCATCAACAAACAGATGAGGCTGAGCTAACCGACTCCATGAAGATGTTCCGCTGGGGACTGGCTGGGGGTAAACCCGAACTGGGAACCATCGGCATGCAACCGGAGTGGTTTTACAAAGGCAACGGTTACGGCGTAGTCACAAGTGGACAGGCGTTAACCTCACCCGGGTTTGCCAAAGATGGCGGCGAAGAACCTGAACTTGCAGGGTTATACATCGTGTCGCCAGAAGGGACGCCCTACCGCGTTGGTTTTGCATTGGGTAACGAGTTTTCAGACCATGTGACCGAGCAGGAAAACTATTTGTATTTGGCGCATTCCAAGTTGCGTGCTTGCGGTTTAGGGCCGGAATTACGACTGGGTGACTTGCCAGAGAGAGTCGAGGGCGTTTCCAAAATCCTCCGGGACGGCACGACCCTCTGGGAAAAACCTTTTAGTAGCGGTGAAGAAGTCATGTCACACAGTATTGCCAACCTCGAGCACCATCACTTCAAATACGACCTGTTCCGGCAACCGGGGGATGTCCACATCCACTTTTTTGGCACGTCTACCTTGAGTAGTGCGGATGGCATTATCACCCAAGCAGGCGATGTGTTTGAAATTTCTGCGCCGTTGTTTGGGCATCCGCTCAGGAATAGGCTCGAGCAAGCTGATGATGACGAGCTTGTTGAGGTTAAGTTGTTATAAGATTGCCCTTTAGTCAATAGATTTGACTGACGCTGAGCCATTTTAGTGATGGCATCACGTGAATTAAATTGATGCTATCTAGAGGTTGCTCGAGCATCATCTATACAGTTGTGGATGATATTGACTGCCCGTGCCCGATGCTGTGAATGACATCAGCGTTCATGCACAGTGAGCAAAATTTGCTAGGCTCGAGCCGTGCCAGATGACCTCCCCGATAACCACCTTGACGACCTCAACTTTGCAGAGATAATTTCCTCAGACAATCAACATGATGAAGATTACGGCCCGTACGCCCATGACGATTATGCAGGCGTTTATGTTGGCGTCTGTTTGTTGCGTTTGGAAATGCCGTGGGTGCGCAGCCTCAAAGAAAAACGTGCGCTGGTAAAACCTGTAGCTGAAAAACTCAAAACACGCTTTCCAGTGTCAGTATCGCGTTTAGACGGTCTTAATAAGCATGATTGGGAGCTTTTGGGCATCAGTGCTATTAGTCATGACCCAACGTGGTTAGAAGGGGTGCTCAACAAAGCAAGTCGCTTTGCTAAGAGCATCAGTGAGTGCCGGATGTATGAGGTTGCGCTCGAGGTAGAACGCTGGCGCTAGTTTGGGCATGAGGTTGGAGATGGTTTTGGGTACTAGGTTAGGGCATTAACACCTGAGCTTGAACATCTGTTCACATGGGCACGTAGAACCTGCGCCTATGACAAGCATGTACCCTGACACTCCCGTTGTATACTATATATGTTCTATGAAGTAACAGAAGGCATAGCAACAGGTATGTGACTAGCACCTTGTTTGTGCCGCGCGGTAACGCTTTAGTGAGCCGGGACGATAAGTCTTTGCACGCAAGCCGCTATTGTATATATTGATGAATTAGCTCAAGATACAGGGCTTCATCAAACACCTTACTTCTCGAGCAAACCCTGCCCTAGCCATCTCAAATTTACTACGGGCAACGCGGAGATAACCTATGACTTTACAAAGCTTGTCTAAAGACCGCCTCGACGTTCCCGATTTGTGCCATGCGTTTGTGTACGCAACCGATTGGCTCGGCGTCTACGTTGACGAGGTCAATGCCCTTAATGTCTACCCCGTGCCAGACGGCGATACAGGCACGAACATGCACTTAACCATGCAGTCGGTAAGGCGTCACTTAAAAGAAACCCCGCCCAGCAACATGAGTGAACTGGCCCAAGCGCTGGCCAAAGGCTCGCTGCTAGGTGCGCGCGGCAACTCAGGCGTTATTTTGAGCCAAACGCTCAAAGGTTTTGCCGACAGCATCAAAGAATCTACCGAAATTGGTGCCAAAGAGTGCATCTTAGCGCTTAAAAACGCGGCTAAAATTGCCTATGAAGCTGTTATGAAACCAGTTGAGGGCACTATGCTCACCGTCATTCGCCGGGCTGCAGAAGGCACCGAGCACATGAGTGACAGTCACCCTCTCGAGGTCCTCAAAGAAGCTTGGGAGGCAGGTAGTGTTGCGCTCGAGGAAACCCCCGAGCTACTACCTGTTCTTAAAAAAGCTGGCGTGGTGGACTCTGGCGGGTTGGGCTTTTTGCGCGTCTTAGAAGGCATGATTGCTGCCTATGAAGGGCGCGAACTGCCGCTTCCACCGGAGATTCAAACGGGCGTACAAAGCCAATTTGAAGAAGAAGAGTTTGGTTTTTGTACCGAGTTTTTGCTGTCCGGTGTAAGCGCGCCGATTACCGAACTGCGCGATATTGTCGAAGATTTTGGCGATTCCATGTTGCTGGTTGAAGCTGAGGGTTACGTGAAGGGCCACATTCACACCCACGAGCCTGAAAAACTTTTAGGCCTTATGGGGCGCTACGGGTCAATGGTGCGCAGCAAAGTTGAAGACATGAGCTTGCAGCACTCTGAACTTTTGGAAGATGTTGACCTAGATAGCGTTAGTGCGCCAAACGTGGCGGTTGTAGCAGTGAGTGCCGGCTACGGCGTCAGCAAAGTGTTTCGCTCTTTAGGTGCGCGCATTGTGGGCGGTGGGCAAACCAACAACCCCAGCGTAGAAGATATTGCCGATACTGTGCGCGGCGTGGCAGCACAAACAGTGATTGTTCTTCCGAACAACAAAAATATCATCATGGCGGCGCAGCGCGTGCAAGATGTCATTAGCGACAAAACCGTGCAGGTACTCCCTACCCGTAGCCTCGGTGAAGGTCTTGCTGCGGCTGTGCTCTTTAGGCAAGATGCTGACGCTGACGAACTTTTTGCCGAGATGCAAGATGCTGCTAGCCAAGCTAAAACGTTAGAAGTGACCTTTGCCAGTAAAAATGCTGATATTGACGGCCTCAGCGTACAAGAAGGTGAGGCGATTGGCCTCGTGAACGGCGACCTCAAAGCCAATGCTGGCAGTGCCAACGAGTGTCTCCTCAAGCTTGTGAGTGACTTTGCTGATGACGCTGAAATTGGCACGCTGTTCTACAACAGCGATGTAAGCCAAGATGACGTAAAAGAGCTTGCGTCTCAACTAGAAGATGAGCACGACCTCGAGCTTGACTTGCAACCCGGTAGTCCAGATGTTTACCGATTTGTACTCGCGCTAGAATAAGCTCCGTCTCCAATAGATGAACGAGAGGCTGCCTTTTGATCAAGGCAGCCTTTTATTATTGTCATATTTTGTAACTGTAGTGTTAGCCGTTGGTATTGGACTGGCTCAATTGTGACGTGAAGGGTTAAGGGATTACCAGAGTTAATGTGGGGCTCGAGTTTGAAACGGCGCTCGAGCCCTACCTACAAGCCGCTTGAGTATCTAACTCAATTATAAGCTTGCCACGACATAAATGAAGCTGTTGGGTTCTATTGAATCTTGACCGTCATTGAGTAAAAAAGGCTTAGCTGCTTCTGTAACCGCAGTGTTTAAGCGTTCTTCCTCCCAGTCTTGTACAGCTTTACTCAACAATACTCCTTGTGTTTGTGCGGTTGCCAAGATTCTTCTCCCTTTTAAGGTCATTCAACTGTATAGGACCTAGAACTCAAATCATTTACCTTTTTGAGCAATCATGGCATAAAAGTTGTACCCAGAGAAAAACGTTCCTTCATCGTGTGCTTTTCTTTGATCTGCAACAAATTCTTGAGTTTCCTCTAATGTCGCTACCCCAGCATTAGGAAGTAATGCTGGGAATGAATCCAATGAAGAAAGAAAGAAATCCGCGTTACCTATTTCTGTAAGTACCCAACCTAGCGATTTCTGTAATTCAAGACCTGACCGATGAAACATTCGTGGCATAGAACGCATTACGCGCGGATTTGCGATAACTCCACTGATGATTTTCTCATCCATTTCTTTGCCATACACGGGATCGTCTGTACCGTATGTCAACGTTGCGTAA
>JBCCOX010000037.1:0-15870 GCA_039025155.1 Deinococcota bacterium
ATCGTTACGGGACGTTAAACTGGCCAACATTGCCGACTCACATGACCTTAGTGCTGCGCCTGTTGTTGCCACCTACGACTTTCTGACGGTGAACTTGCACTGTATGGGCGGCGCGTTTGAACTAGGTAATACTCAACCGTCATAAATAAACCCGGTAGTAGGTAACATGCAATACGGTCAAGCGTCCCATCTACCTATTGCGGTACGCAGTGCTGGCGTGGTGATGGTTAATGATGGTCAAGTCTTACTTGTGCAAGAAAAAAAGCTGTCTGCAGCAGGGCTCTGGCATATTCCTGCAGGTTTTGTGGAAGCTCATGAAAGCCTCGAGCAAGCAGCGTGTCGTGAAGCCAAAGAAGAAACTAGTCTAGATGTCACCTTGCTCAGTTACATCAATACCTACGTGGGCATCTTAGAACGAGGTGACTACATTACAAGGCACGTGTGGTTAGCCCAGCCCGCTTCAGATGTTGCCCCTCAACCTGAGTTAACTGATGAAATTATGGCGTGTCAGTATTTTAGTCTGGATGCTATCAACGACCTTTATGAAGCTCAGCAGTTACGTATGTACCACACAAAACTTATGGTTGAAGAAGGGCTTGCCTTGCATACATCATTGATGAGGCGTAAGTAGCAATCTTAGGATGATCGGCAATGGCTCGAGAACTGCCTCAATATTCTAGCGTGCTAGACTACTGACTTGTGCAACTAGGGTTTCTTACATATTTGTGTTGGTGGCGCTACGGTCCGTTTTGGCAAGGTTTGTTTGAGGCTGCCGACCTCACGCCTGTACAAGTATCTGCTGAGGTCGTTCGCGCTCACCTTACACATCCTGAAATTACAGAGATTGGCCCGCTAGCGTTTCAACTTGCGGCTGCTGAAGCCCTTGCCTTGCAAGACTGTGACGCATTACTTGTGCCGCAAGTGAATCCTGAGGCAGATGTTCATAAGCCCGTTCATAAGGGTGCTGCCCAAGACCCCTGGCTAGCCTCGTTTCCAGAGGCGTTACAAGCGCGGTTTCGTGCGTTGCCGCCACTTTTAGCTGTGCCTATGGCACTTCCAACAGGACCGAGTGATGCCACTTTTGCTGCGTTTGAAGGCACTGCCACAACCTTACTGACAGGTTTACTTCACAACCCTGGTCAGGTGCGGCGTATTTGGCAGAGTTGGCGCGGACGGGTAAGTAGTTTTAATCCACGCCCTCAGCCTGTGACTTGGCAACGTGCGTCACACACGACGGTCGGGGTGGTAGCACAGCCGTGGAATTTGGGGTATTTAGAAAAGGAATTGCTCGAGCACCTCTTCAATAAAGACGAGCACATCGTCCATCAAGGGCAATTTGAACCAGCCAGCTTACACGATGAAGGCCGCCGTTTAGAGATGAATCTGCTCGAGAGCGACCTAGAAGTGCTTGGGACTGCTCGGCTTATGAGTCGGCGGGGTAGCGTGAGCAAGCTTGTGTTTATAGCAGATGAAGGCTCGAGCACCGATAGTTGGCTTGCAAGGCGTATCCAAGACATCAGTCACAAACCTGTTGAGATTCTTACGCTACAAAGTCTCGTTGAGTTTTAGTGCTTTACGTTGCTGAACACGTCTGCCAATAACACACTCGAATTTGATTAAGAGGTCTATCTAATGGCGTACATCTTGATATTGGTCACAAATCTTGTGCTTATGCATCTGTTCAATCCTGTGATTACATCTCCAATAATAGACAGTCAGGTAATGCAAGCTGAGGATGTAATCTCAGCTCAGTCGCCGGCTAGTCTTTTGCCCTTTCGAGAATACAAAGACCAAGGTCTCATTGGCCCTGAGGGCGGCCTTGTTTACATTGAAAACGATAATGGTGCAGAGATTGCCTATGTCAGCCTGGAACCAGGGTTTTTGAGAGAGCAAGTAGTAGTCACATTACACGAAAAACCTTACGAAGCACCACCGGGGCGTTATGACTACCTTAAGTGGTACGAAGACGAAATCGTCACTCAGGTAGGTCCACAAGTTAGAGTCATTTTCCCCTACTCAGCAATCAATATGACGTCAACAGCAGAAATCGTCTTATTTATATACCCTTACGAAGACGTTTATGAGCGTAGCGCTCAAAATTTGTATGAAGTTCAAACTGCTATAGGAGGTGGTCAATTTCTCTTTACTAGAAGACTACATGATTTCGAGCGAGTCCCAGAAGGTTGGATGGGGAGATCGATTTTCATTCCAGGAGCTATTTACGGCATTCCACCGTTTTCTGACAATCCACCTGAAACCTATGAAATGATCGCCCAGCCACTCACTATTACCAGACCACCTCGAGACTAAGGGACAGCAGTCCAAGACGCCATCCCCAAGTTCAGCCTCAAAAACCTAGTAATACCCTCCACCAATTACAACCCCACCAGCCAGCAGTAACGGCAACATCACGCCAAGCAAAATCACCACAACCCAGAGCGCAGCCGAGGCGGGTGATTCGTTGGTGACCAGACGTTGGTTGACGATATCTCTACCGCGTAGGGTTGGCGCGGCGGGGCGGCGGCGGCTCGAGAGTACTTGAAATAGCACCCCTAGCGCCAGTCCGTAGAGCAAATGCCCGACCAAACTCACGTACCCCGCACTCACCGCCTCGTTTGACCAATCCACCGGCAAGCGCAAAAACGCTGGGAACAGCGTCAGCGAGCCGAGTAACCACCAAAAAAAGCCGTAACTTAAACCCCAGGCAATGCTACTACCGAGGCGCGTTTCGCGGCGCTCAAACAACACGCCGTAACTGCTGCCAATAATCATCGCTACAATTAAGTGGATGACCAGTCCTGCACCTGCCGACTGCATTCCGAGTAATTGCGCCGTACCGCGCAACATGCCCGCTTGAATGGTCACGAGCGTGAACAGCACGCCGCCCACAATGCCAGCCAGCTGCCCATACAATAAAAACTTCGCCCCACGCGCACCGGCGCTTTCACTGCTGCGTTGGAGCGGATCAGAGTCGATGAAAAGCAAGCGCCAAATACGGTTGATGAAGCCGTAGAAAAAGCCTAGCACTGAGCCATAAAGTAAGTGGGCAATGAGTCCTTGGGTCGCACCTTGGGCAACCTCGAGCGACCATTCAACCGGATTTCCCAAAAACCACGGGAATAACGTTAACGGACCCAAGAGCCACCACACCAATCCGTAGTTAATGCCCCACACCAAACTTGCACCCACATTGCGCAAATCTTTGTAAAACAAAAAGCCAAAACTGAGGCCAATAATTAAGCCGATAAGATAGTGAAGAAGCCGCCCTACCGAGGCAGCCTCTGACCCTACCAGTTCCGCCACCAACGGGTAAAACGCAACCGTTTGAATGCCTCTAGCGAACAGCCAACTGCCTACGAGTCCGCCAAGGCCACCGACAATTAGCGCTTGTACGCGCGGGGCAACAATGCCTTGAGGTGTAATAGTGGGCGGGGTAATCACAGGTGATGTCGTTACCTCTTGGGATGATGCCTCAGATTGGGATGATGTTTTAGAAATGGTTGAGTCAGTCTCAGCCTGGCGGATTTGCCAGCTACGCCATAGCCAACGCGCAAAAACGTAACTTAAACCCAAGACAATACCAAAGGCAAGGCTTTGGGCAAGAAGTAACCCAAAGTTGGCTCGAGCCGCTTCAATGTCCCAGGCTAACCTACGTTCAGCAGCCAGTGGATACAGGGTTAACCACAGCACCACCCAGGCAGCTAAGCCATACGCTTGCGCCCAAACGAGCGCCGTGCCCGGTGTGGTCGCCAAAGTGTCCATACCCCACGCAAACTTGATGCCCAAGACAATGCTGATGAGCAAATATACCCAAATTCCCACCGGAAACTGTCCCAAAAAACTACTTGCTAGGCCGGCCAGTAAGCCCGTAATGGCACCGAGCACAACGCGCTCGCGCAAGGTGGTAGACATAAGTTGAGGTTGATACGTTGACGATGCTAGCGCGCTCATACTTTAGCTCCTGAACGGGCTACCGCCGTACTTTCAGCAATAGGTTGAGGTGAGGTTGTCACCTGAACGTCATCACTTGTGTTTGAAAAGTCGATGGTTTGAACGATGTCGGGTGGAAAAAATACATCCAGCCACCAGTCCAAGCCTACGCGCAACTGTTTTTGAAAGGTCGGTAGTTTGATGAGGTAAATAGCTCGCCACATAAACCAGGCAAAAAAGCCTGAAAAGCGCACGCCCATGACCTCGGCAACCGCCAGTTGATGCCCCAAGGACGCTAGACTGCCCACAGATTTGTACTTGAACGTTTTGATGGGTTTGCCTTTAAGGCTAGCCGCCACGTTGTAGCCAGCCAGTTTGCCTTCGCGCAGCGCGTGTTGCGCTGTGGGTGGGCACATGCCGCCGGTTGTTAAATCTGGAATTTGCGCGCAGTCACCAGCTGCCCACACGCCAGGTACACCTACGACGCGCAGTTCTGTGTCAAGCTCGAGCTGCCCCCGTTTATTCAAGGGCAGGCCTAGGGTCTCCAAAATAGGACTGGGTTTGTTACCCGCTGTCCACACAAAGGTGCGGCTAGGGATGCGTTCGTCACCAATCAGTACGGCGTTTGCCTCAGCACCGGTCACCCGCGCATTGAGTTTGAAGGTCACACCGCGTTGCTCGAGCTTGTCTTGGGCATATTCCCCGAGTGACGCGCTCAACTCTGGCAAAATCTGATCGCGTGCATGCACCAATATAAGCGAGACTTCATCCGCGGCAATATTCGGATAATAAGACACCATGCCGCGTGCAAAATCGTTGAGGCCGCCGATGAGTTCCACGCCTGCAAAGCCGCCACCCGCCACCACAAAGGTCAGCAGTTCACGGCGCTTAGCTTCGTCTGGTTCTAAGTCTGCCCGTTCAAAACAGTCAATCAGTTGGTTGCGCAAACACATCGCATCCGACAACGACTTAAACGTAAACGCATGTTTAGCAACGCTGTCATTGCCAAAAAAGTTGGGCACGCCACCCGGTGCTAAAATGAGCTGGTCAAACGCCAATGTGCGTTCAGGCGAGCGAGCGTCAGCAGCTAGTGTCACCTGCTGGCCGTCCATGCTTACATTTTTGACGGTTCCTTGAACAACCTGCACGCGCTTAAAAAAGTTGCGCAGCGGCGGGCTTATGTCCTGCGGATTCACCGCACTAGACGACACTTCAGACAACATCGGCGTGTGAACGAGGTAGTTGGTTTGACTTATGAGAAAGATGCCCACCGTGGGGTCGTGTGCCAGTTCGCGCTCGAGCACTTGGGCTGCTGTGACCCCCGCGTAGCCGCCGCCAATAACCACCACTCGGCTGCTGATTTCTGGGATAAGCTGCTGCTCAGGTTCAACAGCTAACCAGCGCCGGGATACATGCGTACCCAAGCCCACTAGTACACCCACAAACCCGTACGCCAGTAGCGGCGCAAAGGCAATCTCACGGCTTACGACCTCTGCGGTTTGAGTGAAGACGGGCCTAGCAATAAAGTCAGCAATTAGCCAACCCACCACGCCAATTACGGCACCTTTTGCAAGGCTTTGCGCCATGTGTGCCGTGTCCTTGACCACATCACTAAATACAACACCAAACACAACACCAACAAGTGCACCTACAACAAGGATGCCAGCTAGCCCGCCTAAACTTGCCAGACTAACTGCGTTTGTTGCTGCGGGCTGCTGCAAGCTGATGAGTCCAGCAACAATACTTGCCGCCAGCACACCTATGGATGCAGTAACTAGTAATCTTTGAACACGTGGCGTCATACGTTAGTCTCCCGTTGATAGCTGGATTGTCTTAGCCAGATATGACCTTGCCAGATGTAACCTTGCCAAATATAACCTTGCCAAATGTAACCTTTTACTAAATCCACTGTTGATACATGCATTCCTAAAAAACGAGATATTGCTGCGTTGGTCGCTAATATATTCGACATGGTTGCATCAGCCCTACGTAAGTATTGAATATCATCGTCACGCCCATGACCTCAACGATATTCCGGATTGGGGTTATCAAAACGAGTCCCTGCCTCCCACGCGGCTTTTTGATTGCCGTACGCAGGCACGCCGCCCAAGGCTTTAAGGAACCAGCCAAAGTGCATCAAGTTCCACGTCATAAAGGTGGTGTTTCGGTTGGTAAAGTCGTTTTGAGGGCCGCCAGAACCTTCGTCTAAATACGACGGCCCCGGACCAGCTTCACCAATCCAACCGGCATCAGCTTGGGGCGGAATGGTGTAGCCGAGGTGCTGCAAAGAATACAAGATATTCATAGAACAGTGTTTGATGCCGTCTTCGTTACCCGTAATTAAACAACCGCCCACCTTGCCGTAATAGGCATATTGCCCGTATGCGTTAAGGTCACCCGAGGTTGCATACAAACGCTCAATCACTTGGGTACAAATAGATGATTTTTCACCTAACCAAATGGGCGTTCCTAACACCAAAATGTCTGCTGCTTGCACGTGCTCGTAAATACCCGGCCAGTCGTCATTTTCCCAACCTTGCTCAGTCATGTCAAAGTACACGCCGCTGGCAATGTCATGATCAACTAGGCGCAACATGGTCGTGCTTACGCCGTGTTGTTCCATAATGCCTTTAGACATTTGCATGAGCCCGGCAGTGTGCGACTGCTGCGGTGAACGTTTGAGGGTGCAGTTAAGAAACAGGGCGCGCAGTCCTGAAAAATCGCGACGCTCCGAACCTTTGGGCAGACTATCGGTCATTAATGTTCCTCCTGGTCATACAAGGCAATGTGAACGGATACAGGGGTATCTCGGGTGTGCTGAAGGTTGGACGGCTTAACATGATGGTTGTCTTAGGTGTGTGTTGATGATGTCAGTGTTATTCAGAATCCGTAGGACTAGTTTAAGCTTCAATAGTGCGTGTTGGTATCTTTGTTTGATGGTGTCATCTTCATCTAAGCGTCTTTGAAAGATGCTCAGGTAAGCTCTACCTATCTTTCATATCATACGTGTTGCACATTAGCTGACGACTTCGGGTGCATCTGCTTGCCAGTGAACGCGCACAGGCATTTCGGGTACGTGTTGGTGTTCGGCTGACATGTCGTTACGTTGCGCAAAACGCCCATAAGCTCGAGCCGCAGGTAGGGCACTTAGACCGTGCAAGACAATGCTCAACACAACTGTTATGAACACAAGGGCATTGATCGTGGTTTGGTTAGGCAGGCTGCCTTCCTCGAGCAACAAAAGCACATACAAAATAGACGCCACCCCGCGCGGTCCAAACCAAGCTAAAAATAGCGTTGTGGGTAATCGCAACCCCAGCCCGCGCACACTGAGGGCTACAGGTATCATACGAACCAGCGTTAGGCTCAACAGGGCGTAAAGCCAAACAGCAGGTGTGGCGGCAGCAAGCGCAGGCACAACCATAACCGCACCAAACAACATAAAGGTCAGTAAGGTGAGCAGTTGCCCCTCAGCCTCTGCAAATTCGTAAAGGCAATGGCAAATGCCCCGCGCGCTATTGCCCAAGGTTAACCCGGCCACAAAGGCAGCAATAAAGCCGTTACCACCAACCCACTCGGCCGCACTAAACGCAAGCAGGGCAATACCTAGTGCTGAGATGCGCTGAAAGGCATCGTTCACCCACATGTGGCGCTGCGCGCGCACTAACGCCCAACCGCCTAGATAGCCCACAGCAATGCCAACCAGCGGCCCGAGAGTAAGTTGCAAGGCGGCAAACTCGAGCCAAAACAGCGCTTGTGTTTCCGCCATGTGCGCAAACGACGCACACAGTAATAACACCGGTAACACGATGCCATCGTTCAAACCACTTTCCACGTTGAGTGCTTGACGAATGCGTACAGGAATCACGGGCAAGTTCACCACGGCTTGTCCCAAGGCGGCATCGGTAGGTGCTAAGATCACGGCGACTAAGGCAAGCTCCCAAAACGACATCCCCAGTGTAAAAACAGCATTGACAGTTACGCCAACAGCAAGCCCCAAAAGCACGGTGAGCGGCAAGCCCACACTCAAAAGCCGTACAGGAATGCGGTGAGCGCGGCGTAATTGCACAAGGTCAATGCGGGCTGCATCACTAAACAGAAGAACCACGAGGGTAAGCTCAGCAACAAGGTTCAGCACAGCGGACTCTAACGATAACTCCACAACACCAAGTACAGACGCACTCAGTAGCACGCCAAACGCCGTAAAAACCATAGGTGATGAGATAAGGGTGCGCTCGAGCCGCTTAGACACAAGTCCAAACAACAAGATAAACGCGGCAATTAAAGCAATGACATCATGTTCCAAGTGGTGTCCTCCACGACTTCGGTTAGGGGTTTTGAAGATGTGTTTAGCTTAAAATTCGGCCGTCGCGAAGGTGACACTAAAAGGCACACAGTAAATCATGACGCCGGCATATTGGCTTAAGTCAGTGCCTTCTGGAATCACATAGTTTTGATTCCCCACGTTACCCTTGAGCTGACCCAGATCAAGAGTGCTACCCAGCTCACTGTGACTGCGTGCGTTAATGTTTTCAACCAGTAACACATGCAAGTCGGGGCCGTTGGTGACGCGAAAGTCTTCAAACCGCAAGACTTGCTGCTCGCCTTGGGCAAATACGAGCGCCGTGCCTTCACCCCGGTGGAAGTTGTCAGCGTCCATAAAGCTGCCGCGTGCGACTTCTTGGGGCTCACCTGCTGCCGCTTCACTTGCTGCGGCCTCACCACCTGCTCCGGCCATCATGTCGTCTAGGGGGTCGTCCATGGTTGTGTCTGCCAAGCCAGTTGCCAACATCATCATGCGTTCTTCTAGGGCGGCTTGGCTTTCTGCCGTCATGTCGTCCATCGCGCCTGCTTGAGACACTTGGCTAACGACGTTATCAAGGGTTTGCTCGAGCATCTCCGGGTTCATGTCAGCTGCTTCAGCCATGGTTGGTAAGTCAAAGGGAAAGGCTTCGTCAACGGCATCATCTATAAATAACGGCGATCCTAGCCACCAAGCGACGGGCGCGCCTACCACAATCAAAACACCAAGTATCCACAGCCAACGTTTTTGCATAGTATGTCCTCCAAGGTCATGTGTGTTCCATACAGCGGTATGCATAAGCATTAAGCTATCAACTGAGCGGATTTATTGGTACTCGCTCTGCTCGGTTAGTATTGGGCTAGCTCAATACTAACGGCTAACGCTATACATCAAGCTTATCAGGCAAAAAAATCTTTGCAGCAACTAGCCTGCAAACATCCCCTATCCATAGAAGACGATGCCGCAGGTGATTGCCGTAAACCTCGAGACACAGCACCTGCTAAAAAGCTCATAAGGACGTGTTAGACTCGCGCTTGTGCATATCGTTGTCGCCTTGCTTATCCTTGGGTTTAGCATGATCAACGTGTTTGGCGCGTGGATGGTCATTCGCCGTAAACCGTGGATTGCGGGCTTGTTTATGCTGGCCGCGTGCATCTTGGCAGTAGCTGCCGCCGCGCTTATCTCTGCTATTCCCTACGCGCGAATTTTGGCGCTCATCGGGCTTATGTTCGCGTGGCTCACGTCCTTGTTTAACGCGATGATCGTGCGCGGTCACGTCACAACCATCAACCATGTGCTGCGCGGAGTCGCTGTTATTGTGCTTTATGGTCTGGTGCATTGGGTGTCGCGTTAGGCGTCATGTTGATGGTGCATCTAGTTGATGGTGCATCTAGTTGACGGTGCATCTAGTTGATGGCGTATCTAGTTGATGGTGTATCTAGTTGATGGTGTATCTAGCTGATGGCGTCTACTTAGCGTTTCACACGTCGTCCACGGTAATAACGCCGCTCGGATAAATACATGGCAGCCTCAGCGAGTAGCTCACAGTCTTGAGCTGATAGTCCTAAACCTTCTTGTAACATCACGCGGTCAGCTAAGCTGCGGGCATCTTGCTGACGGTCGTCGCGCAAGGCATCATCAAGTTGGTGGATGATGGCATGATCAAGTTTCGTAGTTACACGCGCAAGGTGGACGTTGGCAGCTTCACTGGGCTCGAGCTTCAGCATACCGCCGCCCAGCGCGTGGCCTTCTAACTCCACACTCAAGGCCGTTAGCGAGGTTTGCCAAGTTGCAGCTAAGTGGGTTATATCAACCTCAGCATCAGCGTTTAACCGCACATTGTGCAGGGTATTTGGCGTCACCACAGGGGCCACGTTGTGGACAAGTTGTGGCCGCAAGCCGCTCATATAGGTTAGTAACCCGTCGGGCACGCGCACATTAGGGACGCAGTACCAGTGTTTGCGGATGCGACACTTGTACGCATTGGCGACGCCTTGTTGCTGGCCGTGCTCGAGGTAGCTTTCAACGCGCGCAAGGTCATCCTCACTGAGGTTTGTGAGGTGCTCGAGGTCATCCTCCAAATGCACCAACCAGCCTGCGAGCTTCTCCCCTACTGCCGCGTGCCAATCATCTTCCCCAAACCACACCCCGCGCAACGCTTTGGCACGAAATACAGCAGGCTTCAAAATTGACGCTGGCAACTGCCAGTTAGCTACAGTTTGTGTGTCTACATGGAAAAATTTATTTGCGCCTGTCACGTAGCCGATGCCCACCTCAGCGACATTTCCGAGGGCATACGTTAACTCACTGCTGGCAAGATATTCATAAAGCTCAAGCGCTTTGGGGTCAATTGCATGATGGCGTAACTTACGCTGTCCCCTGAGGAGTGGCGCTGCCTCAAGATAATTCGTTGCTATAAGTTGATAGTCATCTTTATTTTGGGAGTGATGTAGAAGAGGCTCGAGGTCGCTATTATCAGCTAGTTCACGCCAGCCAAGTTTTTCTGTACAGCCACCTTTAGCATCTGCCAAAAGCAACAACGTATCTTGACTCAGTTCAGGAAAAAGCGGTTTCACAAAGGTGAGGATACTAACCTCAGCAAACTGTCCTAGTAGATGTTCCAAGACAGGTCTCGCATAGGGTGCGTGGGTGAGTTCGCTGGGGATCACCATCGCCAGTCGTCCGCCAGGTTTCAAAAGAGATGTGCCGTGAATCAAAAACGCTGCCCATGAGCTCGCTAATTTACTGAGAGTCACACCCTGCTCAGCACAGCGTGCCAACGCTTGTTCACGGCTGTCACCTGCAAACTGCTGAAAGCGAATAAACGGCGGATTGCCGACAAGGGCGTCCAAACTAGGTAAATTGGCTGGTGAGCAGGCAAAAAAATCAGCACAGATGAGGTTGTTTGCTGGCACACCATATTGATGTCCCAGTTGTTCAACCCCGAGGTTTTCAGATACGTGTTGATGAACCTTCGCGTCAACCTCAACCCCGTAAACGGTGCTGGCACTGCCCCCAAATTGAGTGAGATGATGGGCTGCCACCTCTAAAAAAATGCCGCCACCAAAACTAGGGTCAAGAACAACATCTTGGGGATTTCGTACAGCCCAACGCACTAAAAATGTGGCTACGGGCGCATCTGTATAAAACGCACCGAGTGCTTTTTGGTTGGACGCTTGTTGGGTGGATGCGTTTTGAGTAGATGCTGATGGCACGTTAGGCGATTAAATTAACAGCAAATAAATGAAAGACAAGCAAATTAGCTGCGTACATTACGCGAGGATGAGCTGCATCATGCCGCTCATAACCCAGTTGATGAGCTGGGAGACTTGGTCTTGAAAGCCAACTAGCAGCACAATGACGATGAGCATTCCGTAGCGCTCGAGCTTCCAAAATTGCTGTTGCCACGCTTCTGGTAGCCATGCTGCCAGTGCTTTTGAACCGTCCAACGGCGGAATAGGCAACAAGTTAAAGACGGTTAGCACAATGTTAATCCGCGCAGCCAACAGCAGCGCTGTTAATAGACCAGCGCCAGCCTCACTTTGGCTTAAGCTAGCTGCTTGTGAGTCAGGTAAGACCGTGATCCCGAAAGCATCTTGCCGTACGCCAAGCGCAGCCAAGCTAGCTAGCGCCATAAGTGCAATAGCAATGTTAACGAGCACGCCAGCAATAGACACCACAAACAAACCCCAACGTAAATTCCGAAAGTTGCTAGGGCGAATCGGCACCGGGCGCGCCCAGCCAAAGCCGGCTATAAAAATAAGCAGTGTTCCTAGCGGGTCTAGATGTTTTAGTGGATCAAAGGTAAGGCGGCCGAGGTTGCGGGCCGTCGTATCGCCCATGCGGTCTGCTGCAAAGGCATGAGCAAGCTCATGAAAGGCGAGGCTTAAAAGCAACACACCTGCGAGTAAGACAAAACTTAATGGCGAGCTGCGAAGTAAGTCAAGCATGTACTACCTAAAATCCACCCACTAAAAAGCCTACAATTCGCACAAGTAAGTTGAAGAAAAAAGCTTCTAGCGCGCGGATAATACCTGTATAGCTTAGCAACATAAAAACGACGATAAAGCCAATAAAACCGTAAGATGCCACTTGCCGCACCAAACGCCGCACGTCGGCATTGCCCCAGGCAATAGCTGCTTTAGCGCCGTCTAGCGGATATACCGGAATTAAGTTAAGAACTGCATGATAAATTGCCACCGAAGACGCAGCGATAAAAGAATTCGCTAGTTGTGGACTGTTAAATCCAAGTACAATTACCGCAAGTAACACACACACAAATGCAACGAGCAAGTATGCAGCCGGACCGCTGTACCATACCAGTGCTTCTTTACGCCCTCGCCCAGGGTAGTTACGGCTGTTTACGGGCACTTGTTTAGGCCAACCCAAACCAAAAATGAACAGTAATACAACGCCTATGGGTTCTAAGTGCTGCGGTGGATCAAAATTGAGATAGCCAGAAAACTTGGGGCTAGCATCGCCCAATTTGGCGGCTACCCAGGCTTGTACTACGTTGTGAAACATAAGTGCAAAAATCATAATGATAGCAACAATAACGACATCGCTAGGACTGTACCTACCTCGTAAGTAATCAAGAATCATGCATGTTCTCCTCTGGTTCGCGGGTCACGGTGTCAACACAGTTGCATCTCAATGTGTTGAATCTTAGGTTGATGCTATATCATCAAACTATTGAGATTGACCGCGCGCTGTTGCTAGTTGCGGGTTAATAACTTCTGGGTCACTAGCTTTTTGGCTAGATTGTATTCATCTTCATAAGTTGTGACGTCCCCACGCCGCCGGGCTGCATCTACAGCCGCGAGGATTTCACCAACTGAGGGACCGCGTTCAAGCCCCAACTCTAACACGTCACGCCCGCGTAACTTTCGGCGTGGCGGCACATGCTGGGCGCTGCGGGCATGATGCTCCCAGTCTGGGCGAGCTGCAACTAAGACGCGCTTAGCTGCGGTGGATAAAGCGTGATAGAGGTCGTCGTCAAAATTGGGCTGCTCGAGCACCCGCAAGAGGTGTTTGTGTTGCTCGAGCCGCTTCTTCGTCCACCTGTCCGCCGTAACTTCTTCTTGTCCCAACATAAGCGCCAGCAAATAACTTTCAGTGAAGCTTGCGTCAAGGCTGTCAACATCTGCTGAAGGAGCTTTCATGAGAGGTGCTACAGGTGTTGCGCTAAGTAGCCAATCGTCACTTTGCACGTGACCAACATCTAGCCGCTGGATGATTTCACGTAGGTTGTCAGTTAGCGTGATGTTGTACATGGCGTGAAGCGCATTTACCTTTACAAGTACATCCAGCACAGGTAAAACTTGCCGCTCAGCACAGACCAGGTGAAGTTCGTGCATCCGCCGGGCGTCACTTATCTGGGCAAGCACATCTGCGGATAGCGCGTGCTGCATTTGTTCACGGGTTGCCGCGCTAACCCGAAAGCCTAACCGCGCTGCTAAGCGGGCTGCCCGTACAATGCGGGTAGGGTCTTCAACAAACGACAATGGGTGCAAGGTACGTAGGACTTTCGCGTCCAAATCTTTGAGGGCTGCGTGGCGGTCAATAATCACACGCGGTTCAGGAAAGAGTCTGAGTGCTAAGGTGTTGACCGTAAAATCCCGCCGGGCAAGGTCGCGGGGTAAGTTGCTGGTGATGATACTTGGCAGCGCGCCAGGGTGCAAATAATACTCGTCTCTGGCGCTGGCAACATCAACCATGATGCCGTTACTGAGGCTGATGGTGCAGGTGCCAAAGGTGTCGTGGCAGGAGACATCTCCCTGAACGACATCCCCTTTTAAAACATCTGCTAGCGCCTTGGTGAACGTGGGTACGTCGCCGTGCTCGAGCACAAAATCAAGATCGTCACTACTACTTGCCAAAAGCGCATCCCGCACGGTTCCCCCAACCAAATACAGGGCTGCCACCTCAGGTTGATGCGCTAATGTACTTACTGTTTTGATGGCATCCTCAATTACTTGCGTAAGCCCACCTGGTAAACGGCTCAAAACCGTCTCTGCTAGGGTTGCCATATCATTCGTTGTGGCAACCTCAGAGGATGTGGTTGCTTGGGGTAAAGACGCGCGCTGGCTTAGGTGTTGGTCGTGCATTTGGGCAATGAGGTCACTGCGCGTCACAATCCCCACTAGTTCAGCAGGCCCACCTTCATGACTGTGCACAATCGGCACCCGGCCGATGTTATGTTCCATGATGAGGTCTTCAAGTTCATCAATAGATGCCGTCTCTGAGGCGGTAATCACCTCACGTATCATGATGCTACTCACCGGAGCATGGCCGAGGTCGTGGCGGAGGGCTCTGGCAATGTCACGGCTCGAGATCATTCCCACTAACTGCCCACTTGCCACCACAGGTAAGCCGTTGTGACCATAACGCTCTAAAAGCCCGCCAGCTTCGCGCACAGTTGCATCCTGAGCAATGGTTTTAACGGGCAAACTCATAATGTCTTTGGCTAAGCGCCCTGCTGATGCTTGCGTAGCAAGAGCATTCAAGAGGGTTTCAGCGACATCGCTAGCAGTGCGCTCCGTACTTGCAAACGCTGCACCCGCGTGCCCGCCGCCAGCAAAGTGAGTTTGTAACATGCTGCCCACATCTACACTGCTGGTTGCCCGTGCCACAATGAGCGTTTTGCCCGCCATGCGTACAATCAGCAGTGCCACCTCCGCATCGTGCAAGGTGAGTAGCTCGCTCGCCAAGGGCGCAATGTCAGCAATGTAATCATCCCGTTGAGCTGTGGCGATGACCACGTCCCCCACAGGTAAATGACTAACTCCGGCAGAGGCTATTAGCTCCACAAACAAGGCGCGTTTGTCCAAACTATAGCTGTCTTGGCTGAACTGCTGCACGGTCTCGAGGCTGGCACCGCAAGCCAGCAAATACGCTGCCGCCCGGTGGTCATCCGCATGGGTTTGTGGGTAACACAAATGCCCCGTGTCGGTGTGAATACCCAAGAGTCCCAATGTCGCGAGTTCGTGTGGAATGGCAATTTTTTGTGCTGCCAGCATCTGCACAATGATCGTCACAGCTGCACCAACGTTGCGGTGAACACCTGCCACGGCGACCACGTCGTCCGGTTGTTTCGGGTGATGGTCGTACACCGTCACCGGCAGGGTTTCCGCTAGCGCTGCAAAGCGCCCCAAACGCGCAGGCACAGCGGTATCCACCATAATTAAACTCGTTACCGCATCTAGGTTGATGCTGTCTGGGTCGTCTAACCGCAGCGCGTCCCGGTAGAGGTGGATGAAATCGCGCACCTCACCCTGAGCTTTGCCAACCAGCACAGCTTTAGCCCGTGGATGAAGCAAACGTGCTAACACCGTTGACGCGAGTGCGTCAAAGTCGGGTTGTTGATGACCAACAATGAGCTCAAGTGATGGCTGTTCCAAAACATGTTTAGTCTAGCAAAGCTGCTCCGCCAGCGGTACGATGACACCTTATGAGCGGTTTAATTGTCACCTTACTTGAACCCGAAATTGCTGGCAACGTAGGCACTATCGCCCGAACTTGTATGGCGACGGGGACACCTCTACACCTGATTCGCCCGTTTGGGTTTCACCTCCATGACGAAGCCCTCAAACGTGCAGGTATGGACTATTGGGATGAGGTTGACAGCACCCTACACG
>JBCCOX010000038.1:0-15680 GCA_039025155.1 Deinococcota bacterium
AGTAATTTTGTTGTAAAAGTCCATAACGCCAATTTCGTCGTCTTCATCGCGGCGGGCGTTAATGGCTAAGCGCAAAAAGTTAGCAATGGACACGCCGGGGACCTCGACTGGATATTGAAACGCGAGATACAAGCCAGCTCGGGCGCGTTCGTCAGGCTCCATTTCCAAAATGCTTTCGCCGCCCAACAAAATATCCCCATCTGTAACTTCGTAAACGGGGTCACCTGCGACGACTTTTGAAAGCGTGGATTTACCGGAACCGTTGGGACCCATTAATGCGTGAATTTCACCTTTGGGTAATACCAAGTCCACACCTTTAAGAATTGGCTCACCAGCCACACTTACGTGTAAATTGCGAATCTCTAACTGCTCAACACTCACGTCTTCACCTCATTAACCCCAGCCTTGTATGATAGTTTTACACGGGCTGGGATTTGAATTGGATTTGCTTTGTTAACAAATAGTGACTCAGATACCTTTAACCTGTCTGATGTTGTGGGCATGATGTGATATTCACATACCACTAACACCTAAACAAGCCTAATCCTTTCTAGGAGTCATTCCGATTATGAGTATACTCAATTTGGCTGTCATTGTCGAGTAGTTTAGTTGGGTATTAGGCAGATAGCATGTTGACCAATGTGCAATATCTTATGCATGGTGCTAGTTTGAGGCTGACAACCCAACGTTCCCCTTAGAAATAGCTACTGACATCCTAAATTGGCATCCGAATATCGACACTTGAGCGAATCGACAAAAATGTAAGTGTCTACGCCTAGTAAGTAAGGCTTCATCGTCTTGCTGTAAATGTAACAGTGAATGCAAAGCGAGACTATAGCGCAGTCAGCAAATTTGTGGGGGGATTAGCGACTTTGTTGAGGTTTACCAGTCTCAATTAACGTGTTGATGTCATCAATACTAGGACTTACGCAGGTGGCATCTCACATAACTTGATGGACGCATTCACAAGCATCGCTAAGATAGTACATGTTACCAAAGTGCATTTATCCTCGAGCGCGTAACTTCTAAAACCATCGACGACTGTTTGAGGATGACAGATAAGCTCCAAGTACGACCCAACAACTTGCCTAACGAAAAATTTAAGGCGATGTGGCTGTTGTAAGGTTCACGTGGCGCAAGCTGTCAACTAAGTTAAGAACGGCATCTAAACCAGTTGATAGTGAACTTGGATCAACCCATTCACTCAACCTGTGGGCGTGCCCGCCTTTGTAAACGCCAAAGGTGATAGCTGGAATGCCTGCAGCCATAGCGGCATTGGCGTCGGTACTGCTCACCGCTAAATGAGGCGAGAGGTCAATAGTAGCGAGTGCTTGTTTGGCAGTTTGAACGAGCGTACCGTTTTCAACAGCTGCACAAGGACGGTCGCCAATCAGCTCAATGTCGTGCTCAACGCGGTGGCGGTTGGCAGCTGTAGCAATATGTTTGTGGGCTTTTTGGGTGAGTTGGGTAAGCCGCGCACTGTCGGTGCTGCGCAAGTCCAGATACATGCTGGCTTGCTCTGCAATTGTGTTGATGCTGGTTCCGCCTGTAATTTTGCCGACGTTCCAACTCCAACGGGGACCCCCTGAAAACTCGAGCTGACTGAGCCCGTAAACCGCTGCACCAAGGGCGTGGGTGGCACTTGGTCCAGGAAAATCTCCCCAAGCGTGTCCACCGGGCCCGCGAAAGGTAATCTTGTAACGTTTAGAGCCCACACTTTTATGGATGATCACACCTAAATAGCCGTCTAGTGCCACAAAGCCATCTAACTCATGCTGGTGTGTATTCACCACGTGACGTGCGCCGCGCAAGTTGCCAAGGCCTTCTTCACCGACGGTGGCAACTAGGGTAAGGTTGGCGTGGGGACGATCTTCATGCATCAAAACACGTGCAAGTTGTACTAGCACGCTAAGACTTGCGCTGTTGTCACCAATGCCCGGCGCGTGTAACTTGCCATCGTCAGTATTTACTTTAATAGGTGTACCTGCCTCAAACACGGTATCTAAATGCGCAGCCAGCATCACCCTAGGACCGTCTCCACCCGGAACTTTGACAATGACGTTGCCCACCTCATCCTGCTGAGGTGACAGACCAGCCTCAGCTAAAAGCTCAGCAACAAGGGCTGCTCGAGCGGCTTCTTCAAACGTGGGCGCGGGTGTTTCGCAAATGCGGGTGAGCAGGCTGGTTAAAGACTCGGTGTAACTATGTGGCTGTACAGGCATAGTTGCACCATACCACCTGTAGTTACATGAGAATTTGTGATGCTTCTCGCTTTATTGAGTATGGAACTTGAATACGAGCGGTTTTATTTGTCAGGTTTGTCCAAACTGTTTAGCATTCCTGCTAAGCCTGCAAAAGGATGCGGTTCGTTGACATCTCGCCAGACGCAAAAAGGAACTGCATCTTCAGGTTCCACACGGTGCGGGCAGCTAGGGCATTCAGGGTAGCTGAGTTCGTTGTACGCCAGTTCGCTAAGCTCTGTCGTAACCGTCATCTGGCGTTTGCAACCAGCTTCAAAGGTACGTTCGCTGACCTGTTGTGATGTGGACGTGCCAGCTTTAGCATTTGGATGCTTAGAGTTGTGCTTAGAGTTGTGCTTAGATTTAAGTTGACGACGTTTAGCCATGATGCGTGAACATGCATGACATTACTTGTACTGGGGTAACTGCATTGGACATCACCACATGTACATGGGAAATGCAGTGTTGTGAGGCTCGAGCTATCTCAAATTCCTTGAAGCTCAACAAAAAAGCATCAGCATTGTCAATACTGTCGAAAAATATTTTCTTCAAATCAACCTAGACATCCTAAGCAAATCTACATACTGTCGTCTTGATTTAATGTGGCAATGCCTTCGCGCAACGCATAAAGTGCCGCTTGCGTGCGGTTATTGAGCCGCAACTTAGAAAAAATTTCTGACAAACGGTTGCGCACTGTTTTTTCACTCACACCCAAAGCCTCAGCAATTTCTTGGTTGGAATCGCCTTGGGCAAGGAGCCGCAAAATCATTGACTCACGCTCGGTAAGTTCCGACACCCGGTGGCTGGGCAGTTCTTCGCGGGCTTTGCGGAAGTCTTCTAGGACTGAGGCCGCCATTTCAGGATTCAGCAGAGTTTCCCCTTTAGCAACTCGGCGAATGGCGTCAATGAGGGAATCTGCATTCGCATCTTTGAGCAGATAGCCGCGCGCACCTACCTTAATGGCTTCAAACACATAGCGGTCTTGGCGGTACATGGTGAGGATGATGACCTTAGCCTCAGCGAACTCACTAAGAATTGTTTTGGTGGCCGCAACGCCGTCCAGCTCGGGCATTTGAATGTCCATGAGGATGACATCTGGCTTGGTCTCGAGCGCGTAACGGACAGCCTCACGCCCTGTCGCGGCTTCGCCAATGACCCGAAAGTCGTTTTCTGTTTCCAGAATACTTACCAGTCCCTGACGGAACATTGCGTGGTCGTCGCAGAGTAAAAGCCTCACCATAGATTGCAGTGTAACGTACTTTGTAGTTCATGAAGGCAAGTTGACAGTACACACTTGGCGCTGTGCCCTCCTAAGAAACTGCTGAAAAACTTAGGGTGAGCGCATCTTTTGGCACATAAACTATGTCCTACAAAGACCTTGCTGGTGTCCACAAGGGTGCTAGCATGGACGATGAGAGAGTGAGCGCGCAGGTTTAGCGTTCCGTTCACAGGCAAGGCTAACAAAGCGTAACTTGGCGTTGGGTGCTCAACATACTAGTTTGTAGTTAAAAAGTTGTAATCTAATTGCCGCCAATGTTGCTCAACATTAATATCTGCTGACATGTAAGCGTCTTGATGACTTAGCTTAGTCTGCTATGGACATGCCAGTCTGCTATGGACATGATGGTAAAGCTGTAGGTGCTCACTCTTTCAAGATCATTGACCTGAAGGAGTATTATGTTACACCCTAAAAGTGCGCTCATTGAGCGCAGTCGTCAACTTGGCTTGGGTAAACCCAAATTTGACACTAAACGCACTGGCCCCCAACACGAACCTGTTTTTGTAAGTGACGCGCTCATGAAAGGTGATGTATACGGTACTGGGCAAGGCAGCACCAAACGCGATGCTGAACGCCACGCCAGTGAAGAGGCGCTACTTGCCCTCGAGCAACGCCTAGATGAAACATTAAACGACGAAACATCAGATGATGAATCATTTGAAGATGCTGCTTATGAAGATGTGACTTACGAAAACACCTCACCTTCACTCCAACCTGCACCAGACACAGACTTCGACGGGCCTTGGCCACTTTTCCCAGACCTGCTGGTGAGTAGCTTACAAATAGCCAATAGTCGAGTCAATCCCGTTCTAGTCGGGCGAGATGCTATTGATGAAGTCCACACGCTAGCGGTATCGCTTTACAAAGCTAGCCTCGAGTCACTTGGTGAAGTCATGGAGGTTGAAGACTAAGCTTAAGAGCTTTTTGGCTTGCCCGCTGAGGCCTCTTTGGGGGTTGCCCACAGAGGTCTTAGAGGGTAAACTGCAGATGACTACCACCGATTTATGGCACGATTTACGGCACAGTGTGCGTCAATTTATGGCAATTAATGACTAAAATACCTGTAGTTAGGCGTACATACGGGGATGTGTTGTAACTAAAACGCCGTAATCAAAAACACCGTAACCAAAAACGCTGTAACCAAAAACACCGTAAGGTACATGTCGTAAGGTAAACACCGTCAACAACCCACAGGGGGGTAAATGACCACACAATGGCTCGAGGCAGATGCATGGTTAGCGTCTGTGATTCAAAACTTGCATGACCTAAGCGATGAGGAGTTGCTCGAGGCAGGTTGCCACGCAGGTGATGATGCTCTAGCAGATGCTGACAACACACATGAAAGTCACAGCATCAGTGACGCTGTGGTTAAACGATACTTACAGCATGATGTGCCCACCCAAGCAGCCCCAACTTGCACGTCTCTGTCGGATGCTGGGTCTGTATCTGATGCTATACCTACACAGAAACCTGCTAAGAAGTCCTAAAGCGATACACACGAGTGTTTCTGACCTTGGCTAGCACTTCACCCTCACCTCAAGTTAGTACTGATGTAGCTGAGCGTTTGCCGCTAGCTTTAACGGTTAAGTTAGCTCGTGGTGACTTCATCTATTACAACTGGACGGCCGCGTTTGACAAGCCAATTTTGCCGTTTTTTTTGTACACCTTTGTGCTTTTAAACTTATCGAGCTTGCTGGGCGTTTTTCCAGATGGGAACGTATTTGCGTTTGCTGTCCTGATACCACTTGTTGGACTTATTGCGCGCGTTCAGATTGCTTCTAGCTTGCTGTGGCGGCGCGTCCCGCGACTGGCAGCAGCCAAGAATTACAGCTTTAAGCAAAAGTCTTACCAACTCAAAACCTCAACTGAGCAGGCTGATACGGTCAAGGTTGTCATAGATTATGCAGATGTTGCCAAAGTGCTGGTGTCGCGGCGGGGGTATTATTTGATTCGAGCAGACGGCAGTGCAGACATCATCCCCAAAATGGTAGTTGACGCGCAAAACATCAGTCCAGATGCGTTTAGTGCTTGGTTAGATGCCAATATAGAGACTGTGACATCATCGTTCTTTTTGTGATGGCGGAATGGCTCATCATTACCTTAGGAGGCTGATCCTTTTAAACTCACTGGATGTAGCAAACTTGTTAACGTCACCATAATAGACAGGGTGCGTCAAGCACGCGAATGAGACATCACAATTTACCTTTTTGGTTTGATACTACGGCTTGCCGTTAGGAATATGTCAAGATGAGCTAACGTAACAACAGGGTTGCTCGAGCAAGTGTTCAACATTTCGCCGGGCAATACTACCAATGGCGTAGCGTAGCTCCTAGGAGTCAGCGCTGCCGCCAAGGAGATAGCTATGCCGGGAGTTGCAATCATCGGGGCACAATGGGGAGATGAAGGCAAAGGCAAAGTGGTAGACGCGCTGGCGAGCGAGTCGGACTTTGTTGTGCGTTTTTCAGGTGGCGCAAACGCAGGTCACACAGTGGTTGTAGGTGGTGACATCTTTAAGTTGCACCACCTACCATGTGGTGTGTTGCACGCGCGTCCAACCTCAATTTTAGGGCCGGGTATGGTGATTGACCCATGGAAATTCCGCGAAGAGTACGAGGCCTTTAAGACTCGCCAAGACCCCGGACGTGTGCTCATTGCAGAAGACGCTCACGTGGTCTTGCCGCATCACAAAAAAAATGACGAAGGCGGCGGTTTTGTAGGCACAACCGGGCGCGGTATTGGTCCCTGTTACTCGGACAAAGCGCGGCGGGTGGGCATTCGCTTTGGGGATTTACAGGATGATGCCGTTTTAGAAGAGTGCCTAGGACGGTTGCTAGCAGCTAAGCCTAATTCGACAGCTCGAGTAGGTTGGACCAGCGTTGAGGTTGCCATGTCCGAACTAGCAGATGTGCGTGCGTTTGTGCTGCCATTCGTCTGCAACGCCAGTCATGAACTTCGTGACGGCCTCCGCAAAGGTGCGCAAGTGCTTTTTGAAGGCGGACAAGGCACTATGCTTGATCTTGGCTACGGAACTTACCCCTACGTCACCAGCAGTCACCCAACTACAGGCGGTATTTTGGTGGGCGCAGGCGTAAGTCACAAAGCGCTAGATAGCGTTTATGGCGTTGTAAAAGCGTTCACCACGCGCGTGGGTCACGGGCCATTTATAACCGAGTTAGAAGGCGACATTGCCACGCGCTTACGCGGTACAGGTGACAATCAATGGGATGAATACGGCACAACTACAGGCCGTCCCCGGCGCGTAGGTTGGTTGGATTTGGTTCAGCTCAAGTATGCCTGCGACATCAACGGCTTTGACGGGCTTATTGTCACCAAGCTAGATGTGCTATCCGGCTTTGATGAAGTTAAGGTCTGTATTGCCTACGAAGATGGTGAGCCTATCTATGACACTATGCCCGGCTGGGGTGAGTTACACGGTCTAGGTAGTCGTGATGCGCTTCCTAAGCAAGTGACGGCGTATCTCGAGCGTATTGAAAGTTTTACCGAAACGCCAGTGGTGATGTTTTCAACTAGTCCTGACCGAGCGGATACATATGGGGATGTTAGCTGGGCAGCTTAGGGATTTAGAAAAAGGATGAGGCTCGAGGCTATCGTGATTCACAGCAGCCTCGAGCCTTGATAAACCGCTGTCATTGCCATTCTTGTATGTGCCGCCATCATCTTGTGTAATAGGCAAATCTTCTCGAAAACCATCAAGAACAGCCTGCGTAGAGAGGGGGCTTGTATCGTTCGTAACTCCTAAGTCTAGATCAGTGAATTTTTCAAGTAGATCGCGTGACATCTCGCTAGTAAGTGCGATAAATGCATTGTAATCATTGATTGTAGACGGTCCAAAGGGAGGCAGTGTTTCTAAAATTGCAAGAGCTTGAGCAAAATTAGGATGGTTATCAATGTCTTGATAGATCTCGAGCCACAGAGCATCATCTTCAATGATATCGAAGTAAAAAATCCCTATGACATTAGCTCGGACTGTGTTTGCAAAAGAAAAGATAATACTATTGCGTAGGGCGGGATGCATGACATCACTCGCTACAATATACCCCTCAGCATTTTGCAAAAAAACTCGTCCTCCTATAATGCCAGAACCGTCAGCATAGACTGGAATGATCGGGTTTGTGCTGTCTACGCTAACTTCTTGATCGGCATACCCAACTGTAGCTACTTGGCTTAAGTCAAAGTCATCCGTAATTTTATAAGGGAAATCAACCAGTGTGAGTCCAGATTCTTGCGCCAACATCACATCGTTAAACTGTCCCTGCCACACTTGCTCAGTTGTTCCTATTGCCATCCCCAAATTAAGCAGACTGGCAATTATTAGGGCGACTGTGATTACTAACCTGTAGTTCCACCCCATTATCAGATTGATAAACCTCAACACTGTCCTCCTCGGTGAGAGTTTAGTGAACGAAGTCACTGCCTACCTCAGCCCTTAACTTCAACGATCATCTCAATCTCAGTTGCATAGTCATACGGCAAGGTCATGCCGATGGCACTACGAGCGTGAAAGCCAGCCTCACCAAAAACCTCACGTAGTAAATCGCTGCAACCGTGAATCACTGCGGGGGTGTCTGTAAAGTCTGGGACGACGTTGACCATGCCAAACACTTTGACAATGCGGACAATTGCGTCTAAATCTCCAGTGACGGTTTTAATCGCCCGCAAGCAGTTCAGAGCGCTGTAGCGGGCGGCTTTGTAGCCATCTTCGACGCTTACCTCCTGCCCAACTTTGCCAATGATTTTTTCACCCTGCCAGCTCGAGACATTGCCCGAGGTAAAGACTAAATTACCCGTCTTCACAGCTTGCACAAACTTGCCGTTGTCCAGCGTTGTGGGTGTAATCTCAAAGCCCATCGCTTGCAATTTTTGCTCGTAAGAGGTTGCCTCAGCCATAAATATTCTCCTTAAATGACGTTGCTTTCGACTTTACAAATCATACAAGATGCTGCCTGTGCTAGCGCTTGTGTCATCTTGTGAAGAGACATCAGCCTATAATTAGCTCATGGTTGTACAAATTTTTGGAACCAACAAGTCCAAAGACACGCAAAAAGCGGTACGGTTTTGTAAAGAGCGCCGCATTGAGATGCAGTTTGTAGACTTGCGCAAGCGGGAAATTGCGCCGGGTGAGCTGGCGCGTTTTGTGCAGAAGTTTGGGTTAGATGCGCTGATTGATACGGCAGGTAAAGCTTACAAGAAGGCAGGGCTCGAGTACATGCGCGTGCCTGACGAACAGATGATCGATAAGCTGGTGGACGACCCCGGTTTAATGCAGCAACCCCTCATCCGCAGCGGTAAAACCCTCACCATTGGTTGGGATGAAGCGTTGTGGCGTACCTGGTACGAAGAGGAGTATCAAGATCATTAATTACACGTTTCTAACTATCCCCATGAAACTATCCCCACGACACGTTTAGATAACGTATACTTACCACAGTGAGTGACGAAACGAAGCAGTATACCGCCCGTGAGATTGTGCTTGATTTGTTTCCGGCGACCCAGCACAACCTCGTGCCAAAAGCGCAACCCTACAGTTTTGAACGAGATCATCAAGGTAATTTAGTCATTGTTGATGCCAATTCGGAAATTTTGGCCAAGTTAACGCCGATTACCAGTCACGGTGCCAACACCACCCAAATGTGTTGTGACTTATGCAAACGCAGCGCGCCGCGTCATTATTTGCAGATGTTTCGGCTCGAGGCTCCCGGCTCTAACGGGCGCGTATTTAGATACTTGTCAGTTTGTAAAAACGACCACGACTGCGCAGTTGGTTACATGGACAGCGATCACGTGCGCATGTTGGTGGAGACGGTGCTAGAGCTGGCTTAGTCAACTATTTTAGTCAACTATTGATGATAGGATGATGGACACATTAACTGCACTACCTAGTGAGAAATATACATGGGCGTCGGCAAGGGTTCGCGCGATGCCTAAGAGCGTCTTTGCCGAGATGGATGCTGCTAAAACAGCCGCCAAAGCCAAAGGACTAGATGTTATTGACTTATCTATAGGCTCATCGGACTTAAGTCCACCTGCTGCTGCGCTCACCGCGCTGCGCGAGGCAACGCATGACCCCACAACTTACGGCTACTGTTTAGCATCTGGCACAGCACCTTTGCGGGAGGCAGTGGCGGCTTGGTACAACCAGCGGTTTACCCCGCCTGCACAAATTGATGCTGACGACCACGTTTTACCGCTGATTGGCTCGCAAGAAGGGCTGGCCAACCTGCTGTTTGCGGTAACTGACTCGGGAGATGTCATTTTAGTCCCAAATCCAGCGTATCCGTCTTATTTTGGGGCGGTGGCACTGGCTGGGCTCGAGGCTGTCAGCATGCCGCTCCTAGCTGACAACAACTTCTTACCCGTCCTAGTAGATATTCCCAACCACATTGCCGACAAAGCTCGCGTATTGCTTATTTCTTACCCAAACAACCCAACCGCAGCCACCGCGCCAGTATCCTTTTTCAAAGAGGCGATTAGCTTCTGTGAAAAGCATAATATTTTACTTGTCCACGACTTTCCCTATGTGGATATGACCTTTGGTGACTACCGTGCGCCCTCACTGTTTGAGCTGGCCGGCGGTCTAGACGCTGGTATTGAGCTCTATAGTTGCTCGAAAAGTTTCCACATGGGTGGCTTTCGCATGGGCTGGGCTATTGGCAACAGCAGTGCTATTAGCGCGTTAGCCCACGCGAAAAGTGCCATTGACTTTAATCAATACGCAGGCATTCAGCGAGCCGCCATTGCTGCGCTCCAAGTTGACGTTCACATTATCCGTGAGGCAACCCAACACTTTGAGATGCGCCGCAACACCCTTGTAAACGCATTTGCTGCTAAGGGCTGGCAAGTTCCATTACCGGCGGCTAGCATGTATATCTGGGCACCCCTTCCAGATGGTCAAGACGATGCCTTTAGCTTTGCTAAAGCACTTGCTGCTGAGACAGGTGTGTGTTTGTCACCTGGGGATGCGTTTGGGAGTTATGGCAAAGGTTATGTGCGTTTTGCGCTAGTACGCGACTGTGACGTGCTCGAGGATGCTGCAGCACGTATTGCCAACTTTCTAGCTGCCTGAAATGTTTTTAACAAATATCGCTGGTAATCTCAGCTATCACTTAAAACGTCATTTTTATTAACGACAGCGATAGCTGATGCCCAAAATTAAAATTTGAGGAGAGCCTCGGAGATTTTGGTCAATCTTAGTTTAATTCTGCGCCCGCCGCATAGTAGCAGCGTGGTAGGTGTTGTCCATAAGCATGGCAACGGTCATGCGTCCAGTACCGCCCGGCATGGGGGTAAGGTAGCCAGCAACCTCCCAGACATCTTCGTGAACGTCACCTTGAATGACACCATCAACTCTGGTGAGGCCAACATCTAGCACAGTAGCACCGGGTTTGACCATATCTGCTGTAATCATGCCTGGTTTGCCAACGGCAGCCACCAAAATATCAGCTTGTTGGCACAGTTTTGGCAGGTTTTGGGTGCGGCTGTGGGCAAGTGTGACAGTGGCATGTTCACGTAGAAAAAGAGCAGCCGCAGGTTTGCCAACTAGATTAGAACGCCCCACAATCACGGCGCGCTTGCCCAAAATATCAATGTCATAGTGCTTCAAAATGGCAATCAAGCCCCTAGGTGTACACGGAAACAAACCATCTTGACCAGCCCACAAACGCCCAATATTCACTGGGTGGAGACCGTCAACATCTTTAGCGGGGTCAATGTTGACTAAAATTTGCTGGGCGTCTAAGTGGCTAGGTAGTGGTAGTTGGACTAGAATGCCATCCCCGTCTGAGTCTTGGTTAAGCTCATCGACTAAGGTTTCAACCTCAGCTTGAGATGTATCTTCAGGCAATGCGTGTACTTTGGAGGTTACGCCCAAAGAAGTCGCCATTCTGTCTTTACCCCGCACGTAGGAGATACTGGCGGGGTCATCACCTACTCGTACAAAGTGAATGGCAGGTTTGTAGCTGAGCTTGCTAATGGCCTCGAGCAATGTGGTTTTAACATGTTCAGCGACCTCGCGCCCGTCTAAACGTACTGCTGTCATAGCACCTCAGGACTGAAATTATTGTTGTTTAAGCTGGTTGACGTTGTCTCAGACGTAAGGGTGTTTACCTCTGAAACTGGGTCAGGTGAAACTAGTTTGGGTGAAACTGAGTCGGGTTCTGGCTCAGCTACTTGTGTCACAGGGGCGGTATCAATTGCAGCTTTAGGACCTTCAAACAGACGACCTAACACGCCGTTGACAAAGCGCCCGGACTCTTCACCACCGAACTTTTTGGCAATGCGCACAGCCACTTCGATAGTGACTTGGGCGGGAATATCTGGCAGGTAACGAAGCTCGGTAAGTGCCAAGCGCAAAATAGTGAGGTCGGTTTGGGACATTTGTGAAAACGTCCAGCCTTCTAAACTCTCGTTGAGTTCATTGTCGAGGGCTGTGCGGTGGTCAGCAAACTGCCGCAGTAAGGTTTGTGCAAACTCGAGCCCTTGGTAATCAAGGGGGTCGCCGTAGACATCACCTTCGTCATCTTCGCTTATATCTGCGGCGGATGTTAGGCGCACATCTTCCCAAACATCCCACAAATCATGCTCGCCGCGCTCAGCTTGAAAAAGCGTCTGAAACGCGAGTTCTCGTGCTTTTCGTCGTGCCATAAGGTCGCCTCCTAAGTGACACTAAAGGGCGTTAAGTAAGCCTTCGCCGCGTGTGGGTTGCGTGCGAAGGCGCAGGGTTAAAAGATACATGGTTAAGTTGTAGGTTTTGATAAGTTCCTCGAGGCTAAAGAAATCAACGAGGTTAACATTATTTGATGTTTAAATATTTTGTAATGACTTAGGTGATAACTTTAAATGAACGTACATCAACACTAACGTTAGAAACTGCTTAGAAGTAAAGGTGATGCTCTCAAAAAATGAAGCGTAAACAGTTGTGTGAACAACCTAGCTCACTAAGTTGTTCATCATAAAGCTTACAAGCTGCCAAGGCAACTTTCAGCGAACGTATTGACATTTGGTAATCAGGTTAATGACAGGAGTGTCAGTCACCTGCAGCACATCGCCTAAGACATCTGCATTCTGCGTGCAATAAAGTTGGTATAGACTTCGCCGCGTTTGTAAAAGGCGTTATCAAGTACTTTTAAATGAAACGGGATGGTTGTTTTAACGCCGTCTAGCACGGTTTCCTCGAGGGCGCGTTGCATCCTGGTGATGGCCTGTTCGCGGCTCGGTGCCCAGGCGATCACTTTAGCCAGTAAACTGTCATAGGTGGGTGGAATGCGGTAGCCCGAATAGACGTGTGAATCTACCCGCACGCCGGGTCCGCCGGGCCAGTGGAGGTCGGTAATCATCCCTGCTGAGGGTCGAAAGTTATAGTCGGGGTCTTCTGCATTGACACGTACTTCAATAGCGTGACCCTCTACGCGAACATCTTCTTGATGCAAACTTAACTCCCCGCTGGCAGCAACCCGAAACTGCTCTTGAACAAGGTCAAAGCGGGTGATCATCTCAGTCACGGGGTGCTCAACTTGAATGCGGGTGTTCATTTCACTAAAGTAAAATTTACCGTCTATATCTACCAAAAACTCGCACGTACCTGCACCCCGGTAGCCAATGTGGCTAGCTAAGCGCACGGCTGCCGCCGCAATGTGGGCGCGCAGGTCGCTGTCAACGATACTGGGGGCTTCCTCGAGCACTTTTTGGTAGCGCCGTTGCAGTGAACAATCGCGCTCAAAAAAGTGAATGACCTGACCCTGACCATCGCCAAAGACTTGAATTTCAACGTGGCGAGGTTCTTCTAAGTACTTTTCCATGTACATGTCGCCGTTACCAAACGCAGCTTTAGCTTCTTCTTGGGCGTTGTTAAGTTGCCGCCCTAAGTCACTTGCACTGTGAACAATCCGCATGCCGCGCCCACCGCCGCCCGCAGAAGCCTTGAGAATTACTGGATAGCCAATCTCACCTGCAAACTTAAGGGCGTGGTCTAAGGAACTCAAGATACCTGAACCGGGTACGGTGGGCACGTCCGCAGCATCTGCAATCATGCGGGCGCTAGCTTTATCGCCAATAGCACGGATATTTTCAGCCCGCGGCCCAATGAACACAATGTTGTGCTCTTCGCACTTTTCAGCAAACTCGGCGTTTTCAGACAAAAAGCCATAACCCGGGTGGATGGCTTCAGCGCCAGATACCGTAGCTGCTGAAAGCAAGTTGCGTATGTTGAGGTAAGACTTCCCAGCAGGTGCAGGCCCAATGCAGATAGACTCATCAGCGAGCAACACTGGTAAAGATGATTCGTCAATCTGGGAATAGGCCACCACGGTCTTAACACCAAGTTCACGCGCTGCGCGCAGTACGCGCAAGGCAATTTCACCTCGGTTGGCAATGAGAATCTTTTTAAACACAGCTAACTCGGCTCAATTCGGAACAGAACTTGTCCGTACTCAACAGGGTCTTCGTTGTTAACCAGCACTTCTTTGATGATGCCAGAGACCTCAGCCTCAATTTCATTCATGAGTTTCATAGCTTCAATAATGCACAACACACTACCGGCTGTTACTTTGTCGCCAACGTTGGCAAACGCAGGCGCGTCGGGCGCGGGGGCAGCGTAAAACGTGCCCACAATGGGTGCAGTAATGGTGACGAGGTTACTCGTATCAGCAGAACTACTGGCTGTACTAGCCTCACTTGTGGCAAGTGTTTCGGGCGGCACAGCTTGAGGCGTAGGCGCTACGCTGACAGGTGCAGAGATTGCAGGAGGTGCTTGCATTGGCGCTTGTATTGGTGCAGGTGCTTGCACATAAACAGGCTCTTGCCTGCGGCGAATGGTGAGTTTGTAGTCGGGTGTCTCGAGCGTCAGTTCGTTTGTTTCGGTAGCAGCTAGGGCCTCGAGCAACGCTTGAATGTCAGTAACATCCATTAGGCGCGCCCAAGGTAGTCGCCTGTGCGGGTATCTACCCGGACAACCTCACCTTGCTCAATAAATAAGGGCACGTTGACGGTGGCACCTGTTTCAAGCACAGCAGGTTTACTGCCGCCGGAGACGGTATCCCCTTTAACACCGGGGTCTGTTTGAGTAATTTCCAGTTCGACGACATTGGGCAACGTCACTTTGAGTGCTTTGTTTTCGTAGTAATCAACGGTGACTTCCGTATTCTCTTTAAGGTACTTGGCTGCGTCCCCCAGGTAATCTGCAGAGAGGGTGGGTTGCTCATAAGTTTCCATGTCCATAAATGTGTAAACGTCACCATCGTTGTAGAGGTACTGCATAGTGCGGTACTCAATAAAAATATCTTGCAATTTTTCACCTGAGTTAAAGGTTTTTTCAACGATAGAACCCGTTTCCATATTGCGGAATTTGGTCACAACTTTAGCACCGCCACGCCCCATCTTAAGGTGTGAGTACTCGAGGCACTCCCACAGGCCGCCGTCCATGGTTACTTTTGTGCCGTTTCGCAAATCTGTCACGCTAATCATTTTGAACCTCCTAGGGCAGAGGTGCTAAGCCCAAAACGAGGTTTGGTGTAAAACTCTGCCGCAATTGCTTAATCGTTATGGAATTGTCCTTCGTGTGTTCCTAAAGAGTGATTGACTAAGTTTAACCTAAGGTACACACGCAAACATTGTGCTGAAGTTATCTGTCATGTTGCAGGTAGCTTGACAGTCACAATGACCGCAGTGAACATCGTTGTTATGAGCACATCATCACAACAGGCTGATTGACTTAACCATGACTGATGACCCAAGTGACTCGAGCAAACGTGACATAACCTAACATGCCACTACAGGTGTATGCAGCAAGTTTAACTGCATACCTTAGTCAGGGGTTGATGGATTAGGATAAGTGCGCTCTGAAAAGCAGTTGAGTAAGCTAGTACAGTATGTGTTGTGTCCTTCACAAAGTCGCCACAAATCACATCAAAGTGATGGCTAAGTTCTAATGTTGATATCTACAATAAATATGTGTATGTCGGAGAGATAGACCCACTACCATACCGGGATGTCAGTCTCATCCCCAACAGCCAGCTTGATGCTTGGCTTGGCAGCTACCTCAACGCCTCGCACAAGACGTGGTTTACCCGTTCCCGTGATGAAATTGCGGTGCTCGAGAACATGATTGCCGTTATGGGACTTAAATCCCAATATGCCCTGTGTTTGCG
>JBCCOX010000039.1:0-15487 GCA_039025155.1 Deinococcota bacterium
CGAGCTGGCTTGTATCTCGCGTTTCAATATCCAGTCGAGGTCCCCGGCGTGTCCATTGCTAACTTTTTGCGCTTAGCCATTAACGCCCGCCGCGATGAAGACGACGAAATTGGCGTTATGGACTTTTACAACAAAATTACTAGTGCTGTTAAAACCCTCAACTGGGATGACAGCATTATTGAGCGCCACCTACACGAAGGCTTTAGTGGCGGTGAGAAAAAACGCAGTGAGATTTTGCAACTGTTAGTGCTCGAGCCCCAGTTTGCCATGCTCGATGAAACTGATTCCGGGCTAGACGTAGACGCCCTCAAAGTTGTCTCCCAAGGCGTTAACGCTGCTCGCGGTGAAAACTTTGGCGCACTGGTGATTACCCACTACCAACGCCTCCTCAACTACATTGTGCCAGACAAAGTACACGTGATGCACAGAGGCCGCATTGTCAAAACAGGTGGCAAAGAACTGGCGATGGAACTCGACCAGAAGGGCTACGACTGGCTCAAAGAAGAGCAAACTGCGGTGGCGTCCTAATGCTTAAACGCACGCTCGTCATGCTGGCGCTTGTTTTAGTAGGGAGCGCTTCGCTCGCACAATATCCTGTTACTGACGTGTTTATGGTGATGCTGCCAGAAATATCAGATGACGCCATGAGTGAGGCTGTGATGATCGCTGCTGACGATATCATGACAATTGCAGCCAATGACCACTATGATAACCAGCCTTCGTTCACGGCTGATGGCAGTGGCCTCTTATTTGTGTCTGAAGATGAGATCGAGTCAACCAACATTTACCGCTACGACATGGCGAGTGGTGACATCACCCAACTCACCGACACCGTTGCCAGCGAATTTTCACCCCGCATGACACCGGATGGTCAGCATATTTCTGCTGTGCAAATTGAACCTGATGGTACAACGCAACGCTTGTGGCGCTACGAGCTAACAGGTGAGAATCCAACACCTGTACCCGAAGACGTCTACCGCGTGGGTTACTACCACTACC
The DNA here is from genome assembly GCA_039025155.1 of Deinococcota bacterium. Lineage (GTDB taxonomy): Bacteria > Deinococcota > Deinococci > Deinococcales > Trueperaceae > JBCCBI01. The sequence continues at coordinate 1,000 of JBCCOX010000039.1, forward strand.
CCAACGCTGACACTGTCGTGATGATTGTTGTGGCTGACAGTGATGACGGATTGCCTTTAAGCTTAGTCGCTACCGACCTCACCACGGGCGAGACTGAAACCATTGTGCCCGATGTAGGCGTGGGCGTGCAAAAATTGCCAAATTACAACGCAGTTAGTTTTGTGTACAGGCTCGAGGACGGCACATCTACCATTGGTATTTATGACACTGACGATGGTGGTCACGCAGCTGTGGCAGACACGCTCGAGGGCGTTGATGCCCACACATGGCTTCCTAACGGTCCCCTTATTGCGGCCCAAGACAATATCATTTACCGCTGGGATGCTGACGCCTACGATTGGACGCCCTTTCTAGACTTTAGCGATACTAACATCACCGGTATTAACCGCTTAGCTGCAAACCCTGACGGCACCGCCTTAGCCTTCGTGGTCTCCCGTTAAGAAAGGAAGTAAATCATGTCTGACGCTTTAGCTCACGATACCAGCACCGACGCTGCTGTTTTGAACGCTATGGAGCACGAAAAGCAATACAACTTTTCGCTACCCGAAACCTATGCTTACCGATCTGAAAAAGGCCTCACCAAGCGTGTGGTTGAGCAAATTAGCCACATGAAAGAAGAACCGCAGTGGATGCTCGACTTTCGCCTGCGCGCACTGGAGATTGCCGAGAAAAAAGGCCGCCCTAAGTGGGGGCCTGACCTTTCTAGACTAAATTTTGATGAGATTTACTTTTACGTGCGCCCTAACGAAAAAAGTGGCACAACCGATAGCTGGGACGACATCCCTGAAGAAGTTCGTGAAACGTACCGGCGTTTGGGCGTACCCGAAGCTGAGCAGCGTATCTTGGCTGGCGTCGGTGCGCAGTACGAAAGTGAGATGGTCTACCACTCACTTAAAGAAGAGTGGGAAAAACAAGGCGTCATCTTCCTAGATACCGACACTGGCCTCAAAGAATATCCAGAAATTTTCAAAGAACACTTTGCAACCATCATCCCGCCAGAAGATAACTACTTTGCAGCCGTAAACAGTGCTGTTTGGTCAGGTGGCTCGTTTGTGTACGTGCCTGCTGGTGTGGAAATTGAAGTGCCCTTGCAAGCGTACTTCCTACTGAACGCGCAAAGCATTGGGCAGTTTGAGCGCACACTCATTATTGGTGAACCTGGATCTAAGTTTCACTATATTGAAGGCTGCACGGCACCTGCCTACAACACCGAATCGTTCCACAGTGGTGTCATTGAAATCATCTGTAAAGAAGATAGCCGAGTGCGCTACACGACTATCCAAAACTGGTCCCACAACGTCTACAACTTGGTCACTCAGCGCGCGATGGTTCACAAAAACGCCAGCATGGGCTGGTTGGATGGCAACTTGGGCTCGAGAGTCACCATGAAATACCCCAGTTGTTACCTCATGGAAGAAGGGGCGAGGGGTGAGGTTTTATCCATCGCCTTTGCGACTAACGGTCAGCACCAAGACGCCGGTGCCAAAGTGATTCACGCTGCCCCTAACACCAGCAGCAGCATTGTCTCTAAGTCAATCTCGAAAGGTACAGGCCGCAGCTCTTACCGGGGTCTGGTAGATATTCACGAAGGTGCGCGCAACGCCCGTTCCAATGTTGAATGTGACGCCCTGCTGCTAGATGACACTGCCAAAACTGACACCTACCCCTATATTCAAATCAACGAAAAAACAGCCCATGTTGGTCACGAAGCTAGCGTAAGTAAGCTCAATGATGAGCAAATTTTTTACTTGCAGTCACGTGGTCTTGCTGAAGATGAAGCCGCTGCGCTGATTGTGCGCGGGTTTTTAGAGCCGGTTGCTAAGGAGTTACCGCTCGAGTACGCCGTGGAGCTTAACCGCCTCATTGAGCTCGAGATGGAAGGAAGCGTAGGCTAAACCAAGTATGCCTAAACTTAAAGATAACCCCGCCATTGCCGAAAGTGCCGTCGACGCACTCTCAGCTACGCACAATGAACCCACTTGGTTACGTACTGAGCGCGAGGCTGCCCTGCGCAGCTACGATAGCACCCCTTTCCCTACCCGACGCGATGAAGTTTGGCGCTACACCGACCTCAAACGTTTTGCGTTTAACAAACTTGAGTTGGTTACAGGTCCTAAAAGTACCGACGTTTCTGAACGCATTCAAATGCGCATCACTGACTCAGACGCGCAGAGCATTATGGTGCATAAAAACGGCCAAGTGGTTCATCGCACGAGTCGTAACGAAACTTTAGCCGAACAAGGTGTCATCTTTACCGACCTGCGCACGGCCCTAACCGAGCACGAAGAGCTGGTGAAAGCCAATTTATACAAGGTCGTAAACGCCACCCAAAGCAAGTACACCGCGCTCAACGCCGCCTTGTGGCAAAATGGCACATTCATTTACGTACCCAAAAACGTTGAGGTTGAGCTGCCCCTGGGCGCGTTCCACAGTGCGGACAGTGGCGGTATCAGCTTGCCACGCACGCTGGTGGTGCTAGGGGAAAATGCCAAAGCTACCTTCGTTGAGGAATACACCAGCGAAGAATTTGGCGAGCGCTTGTTTGTATCTGGTAGTACCGAAATTATTTTGGCCGAGGGTGCCAAGTTACGCTATGTGAGCTTGCAAAACTGGAGCCGCACAGTGGCGCACATTAACCGAATTAAAGCCCATGTGGCAAAAGACAGCCGGCTCGAGTCTCTCACTGTTAGCCTAGGTGCAGATGCCGCCAGAGCAGAAGTTGAAAGCACGCTAGCCGGGCGCGGTGCAGAATCTGAAATGCTCGGGCTCTACTTTGCTGACCAAGGCCAGCACTACAACCAGTACACTTTGCAGCATCACCAATCTGACCATGCGTTTAGTGATTTGCTCTTTAAGGGCGCGCTGCGCGACGGTTCTGAAGCTGTTTACTCAGGCATTATTCAAGTGGACGAAGGCGCGCAAAAAACAGACGCCTATCAAACCAACCGCAACTTGCTCTTAGATAGTCAGTCGGATGCGGTGAGCATTCCGCAGCTCGAGATTGGCGCTAATGACGTGCGCTGTTCGCACGGGTCAACGACTAGCCCCGTGCCAGAAGACCAACGCTTCTACTTGATGAGCCGCGGCCTGCGCCCTGAGGTTGCTGAGCACGTGTTGGTAACGGGTTTCCTTCACGAAGTTGCCAGCCGCGTAACCCTACCCAAAGTCGCTGAATACGTTGAGCGGGTGGTGCAAGCCAAACTTGGCGTACCTGGCGTGACCGAAAAACTCTAGCGGGATTTACCCTATGACCGAGAAGATGGTGGCCGTAGGGGCCACCTCTGAATTTCCAGAAGGTGACATGCGCGCCGTCGAAATTGATGGCGACGAAGTGCTCATCGTCCATCAAGAGGGTACGTTTTATGCGCTACCCAATGAGTGTACGCACGATGAATACCCGCTCGATGATGGCGAACTTTTGGACGGCAAAGTCAAGTGCTTGTATCATGGTGCCACCTTTGATTTAGAAACGGGTAAAGCCACCATGCCCGCCATCAAAAAGATTCGTTTGTATCAGACGGATGTACAAGATGATATGTTGTTTGTTAATTACCAAGAAATTTGAGTGAGATAATTATTACGCTCAGAATAAAGCGCCTTTGTTTCTTACTTAGCGAAGGCGCTTTATTTTTAATATAGTATTTGTACTATCAGCTTTAATTACGATAACGTCTTTCTCTAAGCTGAAAGGCCTCTAGCCCTCCTTCTAATAACGTTGTTACTTCTTCACGAATACCATTGTTTTCTAGAGCTCCTGAGATATAACTGATTCGCCCATTGTCATTTTTAGCAATAATAATTTGATCAGCGTCAGTGTTGACTACTAGATTGGCATTATGTGTTGCCATAATTATTTGTCGCTTTTTCTTCGCTTCACGGATAGCATGAACAAGTACCTCATAAATAAAGCGATTGTCAAGATTTTCTTCCGGTTGATCAAGAATTAAAAGGTGATTTCCTTCGGCCAAAAAGATAGTCAACAAAACTGTTCCTTTTTGTCCCATTGAAAGTGTATGCATGGGCTTGCCTTCAAAGAATACCTCTGTTTCAAGGGAAAAATACGGACTCAACATAGCTCTATATAAGTCACCCTTGGTTCTGGAAGGCTTCAATTTGTTATGAGGATCAAGCATATTTCTTTGGTACTCGTCTAACTTTATTTCTGTTGGACTGCCCCCTAGATCTTCCATAATACTAATTATTCCCTCAATCTTGTCACTAATAGCCGAACTTCGATAGAAAACACTCTCAGCATCTCTTTTAAATCTTTCTCTGTCGAATACAACTTTCCCTTTAAAATCGACAGCGCTTATAATTTTATCTTTATCTTTAACAAATTCTTGAATAATATCATTGTATATTGCGGCCTGTTCTGCCACTTGTTTTATGTAATGAAGGTACTTTCTAGTACAACCTTCCAAAAGGCTGTCTATGGATTTGGACTTATTCGTCAAGTTATCAATTGCTTCGGATACTTGCTCAATGTCAGCCTCCTTTGATGTGAGCTCTTCCAGTAAAGACGTATGATATTGTTGCCGTTCGGATAACCCTCTAATTTCCAGATTGATCCTTTCTTTTTCAGTCTCAATAGAAGCCATCTTTTCTTCAATAAAATTTAAAGATCCTGTCAATGTTGAAAAAGTCTCTTCGTACCGCAGGCGAGGTAAAGACCCCTCCCAACCGATTTTTTTAAGCTCGGCCTCAACTTGCACTATTTGAGTGTTTAAGTTGCTCAAATGAGACTCTTCTCTTTTAAGCTTATTTACCTGCTTTTCTGTGTTTTGAACTTCTTTGAGCTTTGTTTCACAACTCACTCGCTCTTTATCTAAATCGGTTACCTCTTGATCGTTAAGTAATATACCGTTAAGTCTACTTTTAACTTCTTCTAATTCACCCTTTTTAAGCTCTAATTCTTTATGAAGCTGTTCGATTCTTTCAGATCGTGTTTCACGTTCAAGTGTCTCAATACGACCAATATCACCCAATATATCCGTATTAATTTCCTCTATCCTAATCCCTATTTCCTGGTAGTTCTCAACTAAGCTTGAGTTTTTGAGTTCGTCTGAATTAAAAATGAGTTCGGTGATTTGTGTATGCAGTTTCTTTGTATCTGAACTGTATTCGTCAATCTTACCTTGAGGCATGTACGTAACTCGGGTACTTTCAAAAACATCTTCATCAAAAATTGTCTTTGTAAATTCGTCACCTTTTTTAAATTGAATCTTCGTTAATAGGTTTGGCTTTTCCTTTTCAATCCTTTGAATGAAACTACTATTGTCGGTTGCGTTTTTCTTACCTCTCTTGCAACGATCTTCAAAGCAATTAGCTATCAGATCTAGTAATGCAGTTTTTCCGTCACCTTTTCCGCCGATAATTGTAACTAGTCCTTCATTAATACAGATTGGTTGGGATGGTAGTTGTAAGTTCTCGTTTACCTCTGTATTTTCCATAGCGAAACCAGTTACCGTAAAAGTTGAACGGTCAATTCCAGGCTTTCTTTCACTAATTGAAACTCTACTATCTGGTTCATAGATAACTTGCTTAAATCCAGAAAAAGTCAGTTCTCCTTTAATCCAGCAGTACCGATTTAAATCAGGTTTGAACACGTATTCAAATGTATGTGCATCTGAACCATGTAAACAAGGCTTGTATTCACCAAACATTTCCCGATACTTTTCTCTTGGATTATGTTTGTATCCCAAATGGTACTGCCTATCCTTTGCGTTGGAGCTAAATATTGCATCACTAGCAGCAAAAAGTTGCTTCTAAGGATTATGAGCTTGACTCTTCCAGTCTTTACCATTGAACCCTTCAGGATCTAGGACTTTTAAGTATTTGCCACCAAAAATACTTTCTGCCTCACTTAGCACTTTTTCAATTTCACCTACGTTAACTTTAGTGTTCATACAACCGACAAAATAGTCACTATGCTTCCGAAAAGAAGCTTCATGTTGTTTTAGCATCTGCCCCAGCTCTTCAAGACTAGCTCTACACAGAGGCCTTTTTTCATTATTAGGAAGTGTAATACTCAATCTTTCGAGAAAATTTTTTTCTATTTGTTCAGGGGGTATATCGTCACTAAAAATCAGGTGGAAGTTAGGGCTTTCTGTCTTTTCACCTTCTTTGGTTATTACTATGTCAGTTCTAAATTCGATGTTTGGTAGAATTAGTTCAAAGTTTTTGAGTCTATCATTTTGCCTGTACTCAAGCACCTTCTTATATCCCTCAATAGAAAAGTAGTCGGTGATACCTACAGCAGGAACGTCTAATTCGCTTTCTAAAGTATCAATGTACTCATCCCAAAGACGCTGTGAATACTCCTCCTCACTAAGAGATTCCCCTAGCTTGAAGTCATGCTGAAACGATGCTGGCGTGTGAATATGCAAATCCCAACGATTCCAAACTGAACCAATCATAATTTCCTTTCCTAAACTCAAGTATTAAGTTATTTTTGATAGTACTTAGTCTATTTAACAATTAGGTGATATCCAAAAATATAACACGTTTGACGCAACAATTTGCTACAAACCTCAACAGACACTAAACAAGGCGTATGTAAGATATATTTGGTTCACTTATTATGAATGAAGACGCTGGCAATAACTTTATACAAAAACTCATTGAGGCAGACGTTGCTTCAGGTAAACACAAAGGTGATGTTGTCACCCGTTTTCCGCCGGAACCCAACGGCTTTTTGCACATTGGCCACGCCAAACCCATTGTGCTTAACTTTGGACTGGCTAAAACCTTTGGTGGCGCGTGCAGTTTGCGCTTTGACGACACCAACCCCAGTAAAGAAGATGACATTTACGTTGAAGCCATCAAACGTGACATCAACTGGTTGGGCTACGACTGGGGTGAGCGCTTGTTTCACGCCTCAGATTATTTTGAGCAACTTTATGACTGGGCCGTTAAGCTCATTAAGGACAGCAAAGCTTATGTCGATAGCCAAACGCCAGAGCAAATTCGGGAAAACCGGGGGACGCTAACCCGGCCGGGCGTTGAGAGCCCCTACCGTAACCGCACGGTGGAAGAAAACCTCGAGCTATTTGCTCGTATGAAAGCAGGCGAGTTTGCTGAGGGTGAGCACGTCCTGCGCGCCAAAATTGACATGAGCTCGGGGAACATCAACTTCCGCGATCCGGTGATGTACCGCATCTTGCATTCCCGCCACCAGCGCACAGGCGATAAATGGCACATTTACCCTATGTACGACTGGGCGCACGGGCAAAGTGACGCGCTCGAGGGCGTGACCCATTCGCTGTGTAGCATTGAATTTAGCGACCACAACCCGCTGTATGAATGGTTTTTGGACGCTGTGGGCGTACCCAAACCGCGCACGGCTCAAACTGAGTTTGCACGGCTCAAAATCACCCACACGCTGCTCAGTAAGCGCAAACTCATCCGCTTAGTTGAAGAAAATCATGTCTCGGGTTGGGACGACCCACGCATGCCCACTTTGGCCGGGATGCGCAGGCGCGGGTACACCCCTAAAGCCATTCGGGACTTTATTGAACGGGTGGGTGTTGACCGACGCGATAGCATGGTGGAGTATCAGCTTTTGGAACACTTTGTGCGCCAAGACCTCAACCAAACGGCACTACGAGTGATGGGCGTGTTGGACCCGCTTAAAGTGATTATTACCAATTATCCGGAGGGTGAAGAAGAGTGGCTCGAGGCCGTCAACAACCCCGAAGACCCTACCACCGGCACGCGCAAGATTCCATTTAGTAGAGAACTCTACATTGACCGCGCCGATTTTATGGAGGACCCACCCAGAAAGTTTTTCCGCTTGGCACCAGGGCGCGAAGTTCGCCTCATGCACGGCTATTACATTACTTGTAATGACGTTGTTAAAGATGCTGACGGCAACGTTACCGAGTTGCACTGTAGCTATGACCCCGCGACTAAAGGGGGCGACTCGCCAGATGGTCGCAAGGTTAAAGGCACCCTTCACTGGCTTTCAGCGAAGCACGCCATTGATGCACAGGTACGTAACTACGATCATTTGTTTTTAAGTGAAGACCCAAATGATGTGCCCGAAGGTCAGGACTTTACCGACAACATCAATCCGGCTAGTCTTACGGTGATGACTGGCGTGAAACTCGAGCCCAGCCTCGCTACAGCAACCCCCTACAGTCACTATCAACTCTTGCGTAAAGGTTACTTTAGCATTGACCCGGACAGTAGCGCAGACATGTTAGTCCTCAACCAAACCATCGGCCTTAAAGATACGTGGGCCAAACTTCAAGCCAAGCAGAAATCATGAGCAGTAGCCCTATGATGATTCCCGGTGACATCTTGGGTTTTGGTACCCAAGATGTCATTGACGGGTTTGAAGTACCCGCTGAACAACTAGATGAAACGAGTTTACGTAACTTTGTTGAGCGTACTGCTACCGGGCTCGAGCAGCACGCTAAGCTCAGCTTGCACACCGCCAGCCGTGCTGAGGGTATGGCCCGTGGGCTCAGTGTCGGCGCACGTCTGAACGAATCGCACGTTATTGTTCATGCCTTTCCAGCTTGCGCCACGCTCAGCCTCGTTGTGTTTTCACGTAAATACTTAGACTGGCAAGCGCTTGCCAGCGACTTGAGCAGCCGCTTTGACGTGGGGCGTTTAGAAAGCTATATTGCCAACCGCAGCCGCATGTTACCCAAGCAAGACATTGACAAAGCCTTACTGGGTAGCCGTCACTACACGGCATTCCGTCTTGACTGCGGCGTTTAAGCCTAAAGATGTTGTACAGAAGTGCGTCAGCCTCGAGCCTTGCGTTAGCTGCTACAAGACCTGAGCCATCACTTCGGCATACAATAAATTTGTTTCAAACTTTGTCGAAGTAGTTAAATAGCTGATTTGGCATAGCTGATTTGGCATAGCTGATGATCTAGCCTGTTTGCCTTATGTGTTGCAACATCATTATGTTATCCACATTATAGCGCCATCACCATCTACTCGCTTTTATCCCAAAGGTGTAATGCGTCTTGTGGCACGGTATCAAGTTACTTAACTCGGAAGGATGACCTCATGAGTGCGTCGGTAATTGCTTTAATTAGTGATTTAGGAACCCAAGATAATTACGTTGGCGTCATGAAAGGGGTCATGTTAGGCATTGCAGCCGATGCGCGCTTGGTTGACATTTCTCATGCCATCCAACCGGGCGATATTCGTGAAGCCGCGTTTATGCTCACGTTAAGCTTTGAGTATTTTCCGTCTGGAACTGTGTTTTGTGGTGTGATTGACCCCGGTGTGGGTAGCGAGCGGCGCGCCGTTGCCGTGCGGATTTACTACCATGACCGCAGTTATACTTTTGTGGGGCCAGACAATGGGCTGGTGACTGGCGTGCTGGCAGTAAGTGGCATAGAGGTTGACACGGTGGTGTCGCTCGAGAACGGTCAATTTCACTTGCCAGTTGTCAGCAGCACCTTTCATGGACGGGACATTTTTGCGCCTGCCTCAGCCCACCTTGCACGTGGCGAGCAAATCGAAGCCCTTGGTCCGGTACTTGCGCCCACGTTGCTCACCCGCTTAGCGTGGCCTAGCCCCGATCAGGAGGCTGGCGACTGGCATGCAGATATTATCTACGCGGACCGTTTTGGCAATTTGGTCACCAACATGCGGGCCTCTGAATTTCGGGCTTCGCGCGCGCCGCACATTCCCGTAGACGAGTGGCGCGTCTGGCTCGGTGACATTGAACTGGGCCCGTTACGGCGTACTTTTGCTGATGTCGCACCAAGGATGCCTTTAGCCTACATAGGCAGTACTGGCTTTGTGGAAATTGCCATTCGTGATGGCAGCGCTAGGGAAAGCTTGCGGTATCAGCCTGATACTCGAGTGGTCTTGCGTTTAAAAGATTAATACCACCCATCAGACCCCCCTGCAGTCTTGTGTTGAATCAGAAGCAGCATAAAGGGCTAAACTAAGCTGTGTCCATGTCCGACGATGCTGATCTACAACCTAACAACAGACATCAATCTGAAGACAAGCCTGCTGTTAGGCCAAATAATCTTGGTGATCAGGGAAGTGATGTTTCCAGCGTTGCTGAGTTTAACCTTGACACCGCCAGTGCTGATGGTTCAAATGTTGAGGCTGCTAGTGTTGATACCCTCGGTGTTAATGGTTCTAGTGTTAATGCTAGTGTTGATGACCCCGGTGTCAATGACCTCAGTATTGATAATTCCAACGGTGATGGTTCTAGCGTTAACAGCTCAAGTGTTAATGACATCAGGGTTGATATTTCCGGTGTTGACATTTTGGATGTTGATGACATCAACAGTGATAATTCCAATGTTAATGACATTAGGGTTGATGCTTCTAGCGTTGACGTTTCCGATGTTGACGTTTCCGATGTTGACGACATCAATAATAATTCCAGTGATGATATCAATAGTAATGACGCCAGCGTTGATAACCTCAGCAGAGAAATAGCGTCAAGTACGGACAGTCTAGCTGCTGAATCAGCAGGTGCAGCACATCCTCAACCTCAAGTGAACAGTGCCGAAGCTGACATGACGCATGAAGCTGTGACCTATATCGTTGGTGTGGGCTCGTCGGCGGGTGGTTTAGAAGCCCTCAGCGAGTTTATTAATCATTTACCAGACAAGCTCGAGCAGGTTGCTATTGTCATCGCTCAACACCTAAGCCCCACCTATAAAAGCATGTTGGTTGAACTTTTAGGGCGCGAAACTCAGCACACCGTTAACGAAGTTCAAGAACGCCAAGACGTTCAAGCAGGTGTGATTTATGTCACCCCACCGGACAGCAATATCATTGTGCAGGGCAGCAGCTTAGTTCTCAGTAAACCCAAAGATTCACCGGGCCCTAAACCCTCGGTTAATCAATTTTTTGAATCTTTAGCCTCAGCTAAAGGCGCACAGGCCGCTGGCATTATTTTGTCTGGCACGGGCTCAGACGGCGCGCGCGGGCTCAAAGCAATTTATGACGTTGGCGGTATCAGCCTCGTGCAAGTGCCCCAAACAGCCAAGTATGACGGCATGCCTCAAGCAGCCATTAGCACCGGGGCAGTTACCGCCATTTTGCGACCCAAAGAGATAGGCAAGCAGCTCTTGCAGCTCTTAGAACACCCGCCTGAGCTAGCGCAAACACGCAACAGTTTTAATGAGCTTTTGACCCTTTTGGCAAATAAAACAGGCACAAACTTTAGCCATTACAAAATGTCCACCCTTTTTAGACGGCTCGAGAAACGCCTTGCTGCACTCAATATGGCCAGTATTGACCACTATCTAAGCTACATTTACGACACACCCGAAGAACTAGACCTACTTTTTAGCACTGTGCTTATCGGCGTCACCAGTTTTTACCGCGACCCAGATGCCTTCGACACGCTCAAGGGCTATTTGCGCGAACTGCTTGACAACAAACCCGTTGGTGACAGCTTGCGCATTTGGGTGGCCGGCTGCGCCTCTGGCGAAGAAGCCTACACCATCACCATGATGGTCTATGACCTGCTAGGGCAACACAACCAAAACCAACGCAGCCAAAACCAGCGCAGCCAAAACCAACATGCTCAAGACCTTGACCTGCAAGTGTTTGCCACAGATATTGACAAACGCGCCCTCGCCCATGCGCGCCGGGGCATCTACAGCGCTGAGCAACTGCGCACCATGCCTAAAAGTTACGTAGAGCGCTTTTTTACCGAGACCAGCCAAGGGTTTGAGGTCTCTGCAGCCGTGCGGGCCAAGGTACTTTTTTCTAAGCACGATGTCACCAGCAACCCGCCTTTTTTACGGGTGGATTTAATTAGCTGCCGCAACTTGCTGATTTATTTTGACAGCCAACTGCAAAAACACGTTATTCCTGTGTTTCACTACGCACTCAACCCCAACAGCTATTTATTCTTAGGGCGCTCAGAAACCATTGGTATCTTCAGCGATTTATTTTCGACAGCCGATAGTAAATTTAAAATTTTTCGGCGGCGCTCGGCTAATAGCTTGCACGCCATTAAGTTTTCTGCCTTTAAATCGCAGCGCACCCCGCGCCCATTGCCACCGACACAGCATGAAAAGTCACTTGCTGAACTGGTGCAAGAAACGCTCTACCAGACTTTTGAACAGCCTTATGTTGTCATTAACGACCATCTGGATGTGCTCGAGATTCGCGGTGAAATTAGACCCTACCTAAGCCTGCGCGAAGGCACTGTGAATGTCAATGTCGTGAAGCTAGCCCGCGACGACTTGCGCATTGAATTGCGGGCGGTCATTTCACGGGCGCTCAAGTCACACCAAGCAGAGCGCAGCAGCATTCGCTATTTGGACGCTGAACCTCACTATGTGCATATTGTGGCGCGCCCGCTGCTGATTGATGAACACCGGGATAGTTTAATGATGGTGATCTTTGAACGGCAGTCTATTGAGGGACCTGTTGTGGTCAGTCCTACTGCCAGTCCCGATGGGAAAGACAGCTTAGAGCTCGAGCAAGAACTAGCTGCTACCAAAGAACACCTACAAACGTTTATTGAAGAACTGGAAACGTCCAACGAAGAACTGCAGTCACTCAATGAAGAACTGCAGTCGTCCAACGAAGAACTACAAACTGCCAACGAAGAACTAGAAACTGCTAACGAAGAGCTGCAGTCGTCTAACGAAGAACTGCAGATGGCCTATGACGAGCTTCGTAGTGTCAACAGCGCCTTAGCTCGCAAAGAAGCCCAGCTTTCTGAGTCAGAAGCCAACGTGCGCGCACTCCTTAGCAACACCCTGCAAGCTTTTGTGCTGGTGAGCCGTAGCTACCACGTGCTGGCGTTTAACGCGCGTATGCAAGATTGGGTGAGCTTATTTAGCCCCTCAGATACTCATGATAGTCGTCACCTTTACGAAGGCGACCCCATTTTTAACGTCCTGCCAGATGCCTACCTCAAAACCTTTCACCAAGACTTTAAGCAGGCCCTTGCTGGTCAAGAACTGAGCGGCGAAGTACGTCTTGAAGTAGGGCTTGAAGTAGGGCTTGAAGCAAGCCTTCAGGGTCACGCTGCTAGCAGCCGCATGTACCGCTACTGTTACACCCCCGTGCGTGATGACACAGACACCGTCACGGCGGTATCGCTTGCGCTTTTAGACGTAACCGCTGAAAAACAGGCGCTAGCTGAACTCGCTGAGCGCGAAAAGCTTATCAGCACCATTTTTACAGTGACCGACGTGGGCTTTTGCCTGACCAACCAACGCGGCGAGTTTGTCAAAGTTAATGACGGCTACTGCCGTCTCTACGGCTACACAGAAACTGAACTGTTAGGGCAAACTTTTACGATGGTGCTACCTGAAGACCAGCGCGAAGCCGCTCACCAATTGCACGACGACTATCTGCAAGGCATCACCGAAGAGTCCGCTGGAGAGTGGACTGTGCAACGTAAAGATGGCACTCCGATTCGCGTTTTGGTGACCGTTGCCCGCATGCAAAGTTACAACGAGTGGTTCAAAGTTACCTCGGTCACTGACTTAACACCTCATGTGGAAGCTGAGCAAGCCTTGCGGCGCGAGCGCAATTTACTGCGGGCAGTGATGCAAACCAGTATTGCCGCCATTGTGGTCGTAACTGCAGATGGCATAGTAAGCTACCTGAACGACTACGTGCAGGACATATTTGCCAGCCCCAAAAACAGCTTACTTGGTGCGCGGGTAGACGCTAGCGAGTGGCATCTTTGTGACCTTCAGGGTAAACCGCTCGCAGCAGACAGGCTGCCGTTTAAGCACGTTTTAGAAGATGGCAATATCGTAAATGACCAGCAACTTTTGGTCTGTGTACCCGAACGTGACCCCAAAGTGGTTTCGGTTCACGGCGCGCCCGTTCTAGCTGGCGATGGCAGCATCAGCTACGGGGTCTTTTTTATTCATGACATCAGCGCCCGCAAAAAGACCGAGCAAGCTTTAAAAGAGTTAAACGAAACGCTCGAGCAACGGATCAAAACCCGCACCCTAGAATTAGAAGCGTTAAATCAGCAATTACAAGCTGAAGTGCTCGAGGGGCAAGTTAAAGAACGTGCCCTCGCCCAAAGTGAGCACCGCTATCACTTATTAGCCGGCAATATTCCCAACAGCGACCTATATTTGTTTGATACCAACATGCGCATTTTGCTAGCTGATGGTACTGCCACTAAAAAAATCAAGCTAGACCTTGCTCAGCTTGCAGGGCAAACCCTACGCGACGCCTTTGAACCCGCTGTGGCAGATGTTTTAGAGCCTCTCTTTGCACAAGCCTTAGCAGGTCACGAGGCCTTTGGGCAGTTGCGCTATGTCTTAACTGAAGTAGCTGCAGACACTACAGATGCCCCGTCCAGCACACCAGACAAGGCCGCCTTACGCCAAACTGGCCTACTAAACCCGAACAACAATATCCTTGATGACAGCACTCAGCCCGACCCAGCGCGTTACTACAGTATTCGGGCTGTGCCTATTTTAGACGTGCGCGGCAAGGTTGAAGCTGGCATGGCACTCTTGCAAGACATTACCGAACGCAGGCGCATTGAACAGCAAATTGC
>JBCCOX010000040.1:0-15469 GCA_039025155.1 Deinococcota bacterium
AGTTCACGTGGGACGGCGACACCTTCACCGATACCCAAACGGGCAGCACGTGGAACCTACTCGGCCAAGCCACCGCAGGTGAACTTGCTGGTAGCAGCCTCACCCCAATTGTTCACGACAATACGCTGTGGTTTTCATGGGCAGCATTTATGCCGGAGACGCGGATTTACAGCCTGTCAGAATAAGTTGGTTGCGTATTTTTATCCACGTCAACTAGGAATAGCAAAGAGCAAAATCAGCATCAATATGACTGATTTTGCTCTTGACATTTACAGTATCTGGTGGGGTATCAATACGCTTGCACACCATACTTGAGTAACAATCTCGGGAGGATGTCATCAAGGTTCTGAACTTCTTTGTCCTGAAGTTCTATTAAATTGAACCCATACTTTTTGTAAAGCTCGATCTTTGTTTGTTTTCGAGCAAGGTATTTGGGTTCGTTGTCATAGCCCCAATACTCGATATATACCTTCCCAGTAGGAATATAGAAATCTGAGTAGACATCCTCTTCAATAGGTAGTTTGCGTTCATATGCATGGACAATTTCTGCCATATACAGCCAGTTATCAATCAGCATTTCAGCCTTTGATCGCACAAAATGCCCATCGGCAGCACGGTGCTTTGCCTCAAATTTATCTCTAAACCCCACTTCATCTGATGTAACTTCTTGTTGTTCAGGTGTCTCACTAACCGTACCTTTAACGTGTCCAATTGTTTCTTTGAGTGATTTTGAATCAATTATTTTTTCTGGCCAACGAACAAAAGGGACTCCAGATTTTTTGTCTTCTGCTTGCAATCCACCTTGCTTTTTTCCTTGGTCAGTTAATACCCAGCCTTTTAGCCCTTTTTTAATCCAACCAAGTTCAGAAAGTATGAAATTGATTTTATTTGCTGACAGTTCAAAAGCACGGCCTATAGTGGTGGCGGTGACCATTTTGGGTTGTGGCTTGCCTTGAACACTGGTAGGAATATGTACCTCAAGATTCTCCGGCCAAACAATATATTTTCCGTACTGCTTAGATTCTCTGTATGCTCCTCCGGTTGCCTGACCTTCTGGGGTTAATACCCATGCCCCGTTATCTTTTGTTATGTATTTGCGTGTTAAAAGATATGCAAATAGGTCTTTCGATGGAAGTCCAAGCGACTTAGCAAGCGCTGTAGTTGAAACAAGTCTTATATTCATAGAAACCTCAACTTTGTATATATAAAAATCATACAACACATTAGAAAAAGTCACTATCTGGCGGCTGAAGTATAGAGATGTCAGATGCTTAAGGGGATCCCTGCAGCATGATTTAAAGCTACAAATTGCTTTTCTCTAACCCACAACCCAACAATTCAGAATCTTCACATCTACAAATGCCCCACCATAGTGTTATGTCTTACGCTACCTTTTATTAACTGCCTAAGTAGTTAAAATAGGATTATGGATTTAAACATCTTAGTCGACAACCCTATACCAATAGGAGAGCAGCTTAAATCTCAGTTAAGGCATTTGATTGAAACAAATAAACTCGAGCCCAGCCAACAACTACTCACCGTAAAAGAACTAGCTAAATCATTAAATCTTAATTACAATACCGTTGCTGCTGCCTACCGCGCATTAGAACAAGAGGGCTACCTCGTTCAAAATCGCCGGGCGGGTACTAGGGTTGCAGATGCGCCACCACGACCCCTCGAGAATGTATTGCTAAATCATCTGGGTTCGCGTGTTGCGCAGGAAATTAAACATCATGACTTAAATGTTGGTGATGTCCTCAAAACCATCACGACACAGGTTGCCTTGGACACGCAAGCACAACCCTTGCGAGTGGCTGTTCTTGCGCCATCTCCTCTAGATGCTCAGCAAGCTGCGGAACGCACAGGAAGCATCTTGGGGGATGACTTTACCTGTATTCCCATGACCCCGGATCACTACAGCAGTGCGGACTACCATCTCACCGTGGTTGACCCGGTGCTAGCGAATGCACTTCGTGCCACAGCAGATGTAATTCCAACCTCAACCCAGACAGATAGTTGGTACAGCCACGAGTTTCCAGCGGGTGCAGATTGAAGCGGAGATGCTTTCACTATCCCACATAGCAACGTAATTTGAGAGAGGACGTTAAATGATAGATGATGTGTTAGCACCCGAGTATTTTTTAGAGGCGTTCCCACGCGAGGGGTTTCCGCGTTACGACTGGGTAAATAAACCTACATTGCCTGCAGATGTCTGGACAACAGAGACCACCCACCGCGATGGGCAGCAAGGCGGCCTGCCACTCACCAGTGAGCAGAGCATCACCATTTATGAGTTGCTGTGTGACTTTACAGGAAGCTCTGGGGCAATTCGGCAAGCGGAGTTTTTTGTGTACCGGGATTCGGACAAGCGTGCGCTAGAAGGGGCGCTCGAGCGTCACGCTGCAGGTGCGCCCATCGAATCCACCACCTGGATTCGTGCCAAAGCAGACGATGTGCGCTTAATTGCCCAACTTGGCGTGCGCGAAACGGGGATGCTCGCCTCAGCTTCCGACTATCACACCTTTCACAAATTTAACCCCGGTGGGCGTAAACAAGCTGCTAATCACTATTTGGCTGCGGTTGAGCTAGCGTTAGATGCTGGCATTCGGCCACGCTTGCACTTGGAAGATGCCACTCGAGCACCCATGGACTTCATGCTGCCTTTTGTTGAGGCTGTCATGAAACTCGCTGAACCCTTCGGCGCTAACTTGCGCCCTAAATTCCGCGTCTGTGACACGATGGGCTTGGGCTTACCCTATGATAATGTTGCTTTGCCACGTAGCGTGCCACGTATTTTTAGAGAGCTACGCAAGGTGGGCTTAATGCCAGAGGACCTCGAGTTTCACCCTCACAACGACACCTGGATGATTGTGCCGAACTGCCTAGCTGCTATTCGTGAAGGCTGTGCTGTTATCAATGGGACCTGTCTTGGTAAAGGTGAACGTACCGGGAATGCACCGCTCGAGGCTGTCATCATGCACCTCGCTGGCATGGGCTATTTTGAGACGCACACACCTAACTTCCAAGCCTTAAATGCGTTAGCTGACCTCTATGCTGAGCTTGGCAAACCCCTACCCGATAAATACCCGCTTTACGGCAAAGATGCCCACCGTACTCGCGCTGGCATTCACGCTGACGGCCTCAACAAGTTTTGGTGGATGTATGCGCCGTTTGATGTGCCTAAGTTGTTAGGGAGGCCGCTCGAGGTCAGCCTCACCAAAGACTCCGGCGTGGCTGGGCTTGTCTTTCTACTTAAACAACACCTTGGTTTAGATCTCACGAAAGACGACTCCCGCGTGTTAGCACTTCACAAATGGGTGACGGCCCAGTTTGAGCAAGGACGAGTGACGGGCCTTGAGTGGGAAGAACTTGCTGGGCAAGTAGACACAGTGCTCAACCAATCTGAGCTAGAACATCTACCAAGTTAATAGATGGCGTTGATGGGATGTTGCACGACAATCCTTGTTAAACTTGCCCAATGTCAACCTCATTGCGATTATCGGATACAAGCTCACTAGCAGGTAAAACTGCCGTTGTCAGCGGTGCAACTAGGGGCATTGGGCGTGCTGTTAGCGTGCGCCTTGCCCAACTTGGTGCAACGGTTCACGCCGTTGCGCGTTCAGAAGATGACCTCACCAAGCTAGCTCAAGAAAACAGCAACATTCACGGTCACGTGTTGGATGTTGCCAATCCAGCCTCAATCCAAACGTTTGCCGAGGCTGTTAGCTCAGACGTGTCCATACTTGTTAACAATGCTGGTGTGGGTGTGTTTAAGCCTGTTGAGGACATTAGCTTAGATGAGTGGAATAGAGTATTTGATGTGAATGTGCGGGGTACTTTTTTGCTAACCCAAGCATTTTTGGCAAGTATCAAACATCACAAAGGTCAGATTATCAACGTCACGTCGGACGTAAGTGCGCGTACGTTTGCGAACGGTAGTTTGTATACAGCGTCAAAATACGCCCAGCGTGCGTTTACCCAAGCCTTGCAAATGGAAGTTCAACCGCATGGCGTGCGTGTAACCGAAGTGCGCCCCGGCGTGGTGGCAACCTATTTTGGAGATAGCGATCCCCAAGCTGTTGATGAAAGCGCCTTAAGTCCAGAAGACGTTGCAGATGCCATTATTTACGCGCTCACCCGCCCAGCAAGAATGCGTATGGACGAACTCTTGTTTCACCCAAGCGGGCAAGCGGTTGAATTTTAATACCAGCCCAAATTAAATATTTTTTGCATATTTTTGAAGTCAATCAGATTAAAACGAATAGAAAAATACTGGTGTAGGTGTAGCAATCACGGGATAAAGTGATACACCCTTAGGCAAGATAATGTTGTTGGACGAATTTTTTACGATACTAACTGTAACAACATCACATATAACTGCTAATGGTAATGAAACAAACTCACAAAGTTTGGATGATGTTTAATCAGAATCTAAATTATTTTTCCAATTTAAGCCGAAAGTAACGTCTAAAGGCTCTAGGTGAAAAGCCAAGGGTTTTCTTAAACTGTTTAGAGAAGTGAAACTCATCATAAAAGTGGAGCCGTTCAGCAATAGCTTTGATGGTGAGATCAGTTTTGATTAGCAAGTCACTTGCTTCCTGTATACGGAGCTGCTGCAAGTATTGTCCGGGTGGTAACTTGCTCTCTTTTTTAAACCGTGCACGGAACCCTGCGTAAGATAAACCTAGTTTTTTAGCTAGGCTGGGAAGGTCAGCCGGTTTTCCTACGTTTGCCTCGAGCAGTCGTTTGGCTTCCTCGAGCCAAGGTGTGTTGTTGTGCGCTGCTGACTTGCTCGAGTGATCTAAGACAGCATCAGCCAAGACCTCCTGCAACAAACAAAGTCGCTTGAGGGCGTGCTCAGTGCTCGCGTTTGGATACGACCAAGCAACCGTTTTAATACGCTCAAACCAGTAGTCAACAGGCTTAAGCTTCAAAACGGGTTGGCGAGGGTCTAAGATACCTTGCTGACGCCACAAAGCAAAAATAGGCCCTTCAAAGACAATAAAAACCTCACTCCACTGTTTACCTTTTTTAGCACCGTATCTGTGCCCTATTTCTGGATAAAGTAGCAGAAGATTTCCGGGGTATATATCTTCTTGAGTGCCTAAAGCATCTTCAAAAAAAGCTTCTCCACTTAGTGCATAAACCAGTGCGTAGCTACTCAAGATTCGCATGGGTTGTGATGCTTCTGTTGTAACGCCTGTATTACTCGAGATGTAGCCTGCCATTTGAACGCAGCCCATAACATCAGCTAATTTTTGGTCAAAAACAATGTAAGAAGGCATCTCAGTCATATGCTTAGTCATAGTTAAAGAGCGTAGCAAAATTTACATGTTTCACAAAATATCCATTCTTTTTGGCTTAGGGACTGAGTAAACTAATATAAATAACAAAGGCAAAATTTAGGTCATGTCAAGACTAGTTGAGTGATGTCGGCGTTAAACTCACCTGTTTTGGAGTATTTAACTATGGTGGTAAGTCCACGTAAGTTTCAATATAAATTAACAAGTAATAAAAAGGCTCTTGATATGTCTTCTGCAAGATTAGGCTGGCTTACACCAAGCGATCCGAATCTTTCATTAGAAACGCTCAAGGAGCAGTACCAAAAACAAGGCTATTTGTGGTTAAAAGCTTTTTTTTTAAGAGAAGACGTGCTTGCGTTCAGAAAGCACTTTTTCTCTGCGTTTAAAGATACTGGACTTTTAGCTAAAGGCAGTGATCCAGAGCAAGGTATTTACTCGGGTACGGCCGTAAACCCACGACAAAGTAATCAAATCCTGATGGAAATTGTGCGTAGTGCTGCTTTTGAATCGTTCTGTTTGCAGCCTAGGCATTGGCAATTTTATGATGCCTTTTTTTCGGGCCCTTCTTATATCCATAAACGCAAGCTTATTCGCTACACAGTACCGCATAAAGCCAGTAGTACAGGTGGACACTACGATCTTGTTTACTTGCGAGCTGGCACTGACAAGCTCTGCACAAGTTGGATTCCTATAGGAGATACCCCTGTGGAAATGGGAGGGCTTGTGTACCTAGAAGGTTCTGACGGGTTTGGTCGTGAGCTCGAGGCAAAGTTTGCCGAGCAACACGCAGATTTATCTGCTGAGGAGCGTATTCGTGCCTATAACAAAGACATGGGCACAGGCTGGCTCTCTAAAGACTTGGCCTCACTTGCCGACAAAGCCGACACCCGCTGGCTTGTGGCTGATTATGAAGCAGGTGATTTGATGATTCATAGCCCCTACATGATTCACGCAGCAACTGATAATCGAGACTCGCACAACCACCTACGCTTATCAACTGATCTTCGTTTTCAAAATGTTCGTGATGAAGTAGATGTTCGTTGGAGCAATCACTGGTCACTCGACGACATGCTTTAAGTTCGAGGAGGTCAATTTAGGAAGTTTTTTATATTAAGCTCTCCAAACCAAACGCCTTTAACCCACTACCTAGGAGAAACTATATGATGGAATCACTTAAGCTACTCACAAAAATACTGATTAGCACTGTCGTGATAGCAGGCATCAGTTTTGCACAAACAATTACCGTCTGGGCTTGGAACATCGCAGTACCTGCCATTGAAAGTAGTATTGAAAGTTTTCAAGAGATGAACCCAGGTGTTGAAGTTGTCGTCGAAGATTTAGGAAACCAAAATGTGTTTGATCGAGGTCTAGCGGGCTGTGCTGCTGGCGGGTTTGAGATGCCTGACTTGTATTTAATTGAAAACAATGAAGCCGAGATTTTTTGGTCTCAATTTCCCGATTGTTTTGTTGATTTAGCGACCCTTGGTGCTGAAGAGCTTTTGCCCCTTTTCCCCGATTTTAAATGGACTGAGCTGATTGTTGACGGTGCTATTTATGCTATTCCTTGGGATTCTGGGCCAACAACCGTTTTCTACCGCCGTGACTTGTATGAGCAAGCAGGCATTAGTGCAGATGAAATTCAAACTTGGGATGACTTTATAGCAGCAGGAGAAAAGGTACTCGAAGCCACCGACGGCACAGTTAAAATGGGTGTAATTAGCATTGGTTCAGATGACGAGTGGTTTCGTATGATCGCTAATCAGGCGGGTTGCTTTTACTTTGATGTTGAAGGTCAAGAGGTCACGGTCAATCAACCCGGTTGTGTGCTTGCCCTCGAGACAGTTAAAAAACTAGTTGATGCTGGTGTGATTGCTGTAGGTGGCTGGCCAGAGCAGATCCAACTTTTCCAAAATAACAACTTAGCAAGCAGTGTGTACGGGTCTTGGTATGGCGGAACCATTCAGTCAGAAGCCCCTGAGCAAGCAGGGTTATGGGGTGCTTATCCACCTCCTGCTTTAGAACCTGGTGGTGTTCGTGCGTCTAATATTGGGGGTAGCTCTTTTGCCATCCCTAGCAGTTCTGAAAATCAAGAACTCACATACGAATTTGCTAAAAACTTTCTAGCAAATGCAGACAATCAGATTACGTCACTGCGTGATTATGGCCTCACACCGTCACTACTATCTACCTTTGAAGAAGCTTATATTTCAGAACCAGTTGATTTTTACGGTGGTCAAGCTGTGTGGCAAGATATTTTGGCGACACTAGGTGAGGTACTACCTGCACGTGGTACACAGTTTTTCTCAGAAGCACGTGATGTGACAACTGCAGCTATTTCTGACTATATAAATGGTGGTTACGACTCTGCACAAGAAGCCCTAGACCAAGCTGCTAGACAAATCTCTCAAGCAACAGGTGTTCCCATAGCTCAGTAAACTAGTTAAGACCTAGCTGGTAACTACCAGTTAGGTCTTCCTAAAACGCGGGTTAATACAACTTCATGCTTAAGGTCAACCATGCGACGATCTCTAATAGTAGACGCGCCAAGGCGAAAAAAAACACGGTTATATCTTTGGCGGCGTCTAACGCCTTATTTCTTTTTATCTCCCTTTTTTATCTTTTTCCTCACTTTTTGGCTTTATCCTATTATTTGGTCATTGGTGCTTAGTTTTGTTAATACTCGAAGGCGACCTTGGACACTCGACTGGGACTTTAACTGGTTACGCTTAGTCAATGACAGTTTTTTCTGGGAGGCATTAAGAAATACTTTTTTAATTTTTGTAGGGCAAGTCCCTATGATGATCACTCTGGCAGTTTTGCTTGCCTTGGCGTTTAACTCTGATCTACTAAGAGCAAAAGGCTTTTTTCGTTTTGCTTTTTTTGCTCCCCTTGTGCTTGGAGCAGTACCTTACTCAGCAGTTTTTCAGCTCATTTTTAATGGCAACTTTGGGGTAGCTAATTATTTTTTAAATCGCTTGGGTATTGAGTCAATTAATTGGTTGTTTGAACCTGTACCTGCACTCCTCACGATTATTATTGCTGTTACCTGGCGCTGGACAGGTTACAACGCCATCATCATTCTTTCGGGGTTGCAGAGTATTCCTAATGCACTTTATGAAGCAGCTAGAATTGATGGCGCTAGTGCGTGGCAGTGTTTTTGGCGTATCACACTGCCTTTGTTGCGCCCTGTGTTGCTATTTACGTTTGTACTTTCCACAATTGGCACCCTACAGCTTTTTGAAGAACCTTGGCTTATAACAGCAACAGGACCGGGTGGTGCCACAGAGACGCTACTTACTTACCTATATAAACAAGGCTTTAGATCGTTTAATTTTGGATATGCTTCAGCTATTGCTTATGCCGTTGCCCTCATAGCGGCCTTTTTGTCTTTTTTGCAAATTCGCTTCGTTGGAGCTAGAGACGAATGAAACGACAAAAATGGATTAACAGCATTTTACTGCACGTGATTATGATTCCTGCAGCAGTGCTTTTTCTGTTACCTATTTTCTGGATGCTAATATCTGCCACCAAAGCTGACAATCAAATTTTATCAGCTACGTTGTCATTTTTACCGGGTACAAGCCTTGCGGATAACTGGCTCGAGCTATCTGATGATCTTCCTTTTTTACGAAGTGTGTTTAACTCCGTAGGCATCGCGGTACTCTACACGATCTTAGCTACCCTTATAAGTGCAATGGGCGGCTACGCGCTTGCTAAATTTCAGTTTGTGGGTCGAAAATACTTATTTGCGCTTATTGTCGCTACGCTGACCGTACCTTATGCGGTGCTCGCCATTCCTCAATTTATTTTAGTGGCTCGAGAATTACGTATGAGTAATACTTGGTGGGCAGTTATGTTGCCCGGGCTTGCCAATGCTTTAGGTATCTTTTTTATGCGTCAAAACATGTTGTCTGTTCCCTCAGAACTCTTAGAAGCAGCGCGGATAGATGGCGCAAGCGAAGTGGGTATTTTTGCGCGTATTGTTTTACCTGTTGTTAAACCAGCACTGGCAGCAGTTGGCATAATCCTGTTTTTGTTTCAGTGGAACAGCTTTTTTTGGCCTCTGCTGGTTTTGCCTGATAAAAATGCTTACACCATTCCCGTTGCGCTTGGAACATTGGTGGGTCTTACTCGAGTCTCTTGGGGCGGCATCATGCTTGGCACAGCTATTTCAACCTTGCCTTTTTTAGTTATGTTTTTATTTTTGCAGCGTTATTTTATTGCAGGTATTACGGTGGGTGCAACAAAGGGCTAAAGCAAACGCAGCATGTGATTACCTACGCAAAAAACTTGTCCAAATAACCTAAGTTCAAAGATTCAAGATATTTGTTAAGCTACGTCAAACACGCCCTGAGTTGGATGTTGCTAAAGACTAAGGATGTCAGCTACAGGTGTATCGAGGCTGGTTAACGGCACTACTGATGCACCCATAGGTTCAGTTAATATGCTGAGTGTTGTTGAACGATGCTGATTGCATCAATATTTATGTGGACACTGCTATTAGCTGTGACGATTTAAAGCACCAAGGTGTGTTGAACAATGCCATTACGCTTTGTAGAAGTATGGATTTATTTTAACCCTGTTGTTGAGATTCCCTGAACCAAGTACCGCTGGAAGAAAACAAAAATAGCAAACACTGGCACTAGCGATAAGCTCGCCATCGCAAAAATAGCGCCCCAGTCCGTAGCAGCGGCTGGATCAGCGTAGGTTCTTAGCGCAAGTGACACGGTGTACAACTTGGGATTATTGAGGTAAATAAGCGGCGTTAAAAAGTCTTCCCACGTCCAGTAAAACGAAAAAATAGCGGCGGTAATGAGCGCTGGTTTAAGCTGTGGCAAAATAATTCTGAAAAAGATACCTGCTTTGCTGCAGCCATCAATTTCAGCAGCTTCGTCAAGGTCTCTGGGAATGCCACGAATAAACTGCACAATCATAAAAATGAAAAACGCCCGCCCACCTAGTTGTGGAATAAGTAGTGGATAAAAGGTATTGAGCCAGCCCAACCTTTGAAACACAATATACTGCGGAATAATCTGCACTTGAATGGGTAGCATAAGCGTTGTCAGCATCACTGCGAACCAAAAACGCTTACCCACAAAGTTAATTCTGGCAAACCCGTAGGCGGTGATGGCAGACGCCGTGACTGCAAAAAGCGTCCCAAAGCCTGCGTAAATAAAGGAATTTCTGTAAAAGGTCGCAAAGGTGATGCCACCAAAACCCTTCCAGCCGTTGGGGTAATTTTGGAAAAAGAGTTCTTGGGGAATCAGCGAGCTAATGTTAGTCCAAATATCGGACGGGCCTTTAAGGGAACTCGCAAAAAGCCACAAAATAGGGTAAAGCATGACAAATGCCAAAATACCCACGCCTAAGTGATACAGAAGTGCTTGCCGCAGTTGGCGGTTGCGTGTACGGGTTTTGTGTTCTGTAAGTGCCTGACTAGGCAATAACGACGTTTTGGGGTCAAGCGGTTTGGTACTCATTTAAGCATTCTCCGATGCATAAAATACCCAGCGGTTTGAAGTTAAAAAGATAAGTGCTGTGACGAGGGCAACGGCAACTAACAGGACAACGGCCATAGCGGATGCGTAGCCCATCTCAAACGTTTCAAACGCGCGGTTATAAATGTAGAGTGCATAAAAAAGAGTTGTATCCAGCGGCGCGCCACCAGTCACAATAAACGCTTGAGTAAACACTAAAAACCCGCTGATAGTTTGCATAATTAAGTTGAATAAAATAATGGGTGTTAGTAATGGTAAGGTGATGCGAAAAAATTTAGGTACAGGCCCCGCGCCATCAATGGCAGCAGCATCGTAATAATCTCGAGGAATTTGTTTGAGCCCAGCCAGGAAAATGAGCATAGGTGAGCCAAACTGCCAGACCGCTAAAATAATGAGCGTCCAAATGGCAAACCTAGGATCGCCAAGCCAGATTGTGTCACTTCTAAAAATAGTGTTAATGAGTCCTTCTGAGCCAAAAATTTCGCGCCACATAACTGCTACGGCAACGCTACCACCAATGATACTCGGTGCGTAGTAAGCAGCACGGTAAAAGTACAAACCACGGTGAGTGGTATTGAGGAGCATCGCCACAAGTAACGCAAAGACTAACCGCAAAGGCACTGCAAACGCCACGTATTTAAGGGTTGCTCTAACTGAGTTCAGATAACGAAAATCCCACCTGAACATGCGGTTAAAGTTCTCAAATCCAACAAATCGCCAGCTACCGAGTAGGTCGTAGTCGGTAAAGGCTAAAAACAAAGATGCCAGCATGGGGATGAGGGTAAACAGCAAAAAAATAACGAGCCACGGAGAGATGAATAAGTAGCCCACAAAGTTATTATTTTTAGCGTTGCGTCGTGTTCGCTGTGCAAGTGCCATGATTAAGTTATTTTAGTCCTTTGATAAATGTTAAGGGCTACATCAAAGCAAGCATCACAAGTGGCTGCTACTAAACTAGCACAACCACTCATGATGCTTGGGCGTATCAATTACTGATTTTGGGCGAGAATCCTAGTGGCTTCGCGGCGGAGCATGTCAACGGCTCGAGCCACTGGAATTTGTCCGTAGAACACTTGGTCAACAATAATAGGCTCGTAAACATTGCTAATAATATCTGCATGGCCAGCAGGGTCGGGCGGACGAATGGGGCTGCTATCTGCCTCAACCCTTGCAAGATAGTCAAACATCTCTAACTGTGCTGCTGAAAGATCTGGGACTAACCCATCTCTAACGACTGATGAAATGGGTACACCTCGCTCAGCAAAAAGAATCTCGTTTGCCTCCACGGAATTGGTAAAGAAGTCAATAAATTCTGCAGCAAGTTCAGGATTTGGCGAGTTTTTGGTGATTGAAAAGAACATCGAGGGTTTGACATAATTCTGGGACTGCCCTCCCTCGGTGCGGGGTAAATGCCACATTCTTAAGTTGCGATCTTCGCCAGCGGCTGTCCACACGGCCACAATTTGGTTGCTCCAAATAGAATCCATCGCAGAACGCCCAGCTACCAGCGGAATAGCCTCCACACCTTGGTCTTGAAACTCAGCGACATCCTCCGCACGAGAAGGCATAGCACCTGCGTCAATCAAACGCTGAATCATCTCGAGATACGCCACAAAAGGAGCATCATCTTCGTAACCTAGCGCAGCACCGCTGTCGTCATAGGACCACTGTCCGTAACCCATGTAAAGCGATTTCCACATTTGGTCGTTGTAGAGCCCGGGTCCAATTGCCCAGATACCTAGCTCTTCTTGAAGCGTCATGGCAATCTCTTCAAATTCTGCCCAGGTCCAGTCAGGTGAGGGTAGCTCGAGCCCAGCGGCTTCAAACGCATCTGCATCCAGAATAATGGTTTGTGAGTTAGTGCCTAGGTTGATAGCGTAAAGTTGATCACCCACCATGCCACCAGCTAAAGATGCGTCACCAATGTAGGTGTTATCAATCGTACTACCCATGTAGTCATCCAGCGGCAAGAGTAAATCACGGCTAACCCACTCTTGTAATCTGGCATAATCTTGCTGCATGATGTCCGGCAGGTTGTTGCCAGCAGCTTGGGTGGTCATTTTAGTCCAGTGGTCGTTCCAGCCGGAGGGTTCAAAGATGACATCTACATCTGGATTGAGTTCTTCAAACAGTTCGATGACTTGAATGGTGCGGTCATGGCGGTTTTGGGAGCCCCACCAGGCAATCCGCAATTCGGTTTGTTCTTGGGCAAAACCTATGGGTAAAAGCAACAAGGTAATGAGTAAGAGACGAAGACGGTTCATTAGTGTTCTCCTTTACATTAAGACAAGTACAGAATGCTCACTTCATACGATAGTTGTGATAACAATCTACAAATGTACTGTTGACTCTGCTAGCACTGAATCCAGACGTCATTGCAATTATCTGTCAAAACCGGGGTTTTATATATCATATACGAAGTAAGCTAAATGCACGTCGCGTAGTAGCTGTTTACAAATTGCTATATGTACAGTTGTGATGTTTGTAATCAGTGTAACGTAGCACGTTTTGTGTTGTCAACGCATGTTGTGAGTGATTGAGGGTTATAGTAATACATAAATAGTCTATATTATTTAGACAGACTTTCTATAACATCTTGCCCATCTCATAAAAGTAGTTCTTGACTTTGCAAAATTCTAAGAAAGGCAGTTAAAAGACATGCATCATACCTTGTCTAGGAATACCTACGTCTGGCAATAAACAGCCTAGTGACCTACTCAAGTGAACTCAAGCATGCTGATAGTGTTTCGTCCTATTACAAGACGAGTTACAGACGAGATGCTTACGTGTTGGCGTCATCTATCGCCTAGTCTAAACAACTGGTCGCGGAAAATGGCCTAGAATTAACAAGCTAGCTGCAGCGCCAATCCAATACCTCGGGTTCAGCATAACCAACCGAGATAAGGTAATGGTGGCTCAGGTCATCGGGTAGCTCGAGCTGCCATGCGTCAAAACTAGTCAGACTAGATACATACGTAGATAGTTGCGGTGTTGTGATGGCATCTACCCAAATGTAGAGCTTGTGGTGACTCAGCGGTAAAGTGAGTTGCTGAGCATCGTAATGAGTCTGCAAAGCGTCTGCTTCAAGATCATCGTTGTAGATGATGTGACCTACAAAGTATTGACACATGTTGCCCGCACCGCTAAGTAATCCAAATGCACTTGCTTGTGCTAGAACGCGACTTTCTGTAGGATGTTGAATTTGCGTTACAAAACTTTGCCGAAGCCGCTGGAAGCGGTAGGTATTGAGCGCACTAGGTGTCATGAGTAGTCCGATGAGCGTAAGTAATGCTATCAGACTGACACGCCAGACATGACTTGGCAAAAATGCCCTCATGACCAAAACCTCATCAATATCAAAAGCTTCATCAGTAACAAGAGGCTCATAGACGGGCTAGGTGTTCTTTGGCTTGACCACAATGGGAATCACCTTGCGCCAAATCGGCATAGCACCTGCATAAAAGCGAATCACCACCCGCCAGAGCAGTTGATTGTTGGCTGCTGCAAAGCTGTAGGGGACGTCTTCGGGGAACTTAAGCTCGAGTGCTGCTGTTAGCGGTTCAAAGGCCTTAAGCTTTTCGTCTTCCCACAAGCGGATAGTACGCACAAAAACTGTTTTCGTTTTAGTTGTTAGTTGAGTACGACTTGGGGTAACACGCCCTTTGCCACCCGCTGTTGGCATCGGGCTGATGCTTGTAGAATGCACACGTGAGCTCATGGTGTAACGCTCAATGGCGTGTAAATCTACCCTCACCCGGTGAACCCTTAGGTTGCGCCACGACACAAATTTAAGGTTACAAGTAAGCGTCTCACCGGGGCTAACTGTTCGTGTGGAGAGGCGTGAAATTAACGTGGTAAAGGTCATTTTGGCAAGCAGTGCGCGGTGTTGCCAGTAGAGTCCAAAGCTGCCTAAAAACGCAAAGAAGATTGCGATGAGAAAGCCTGCGAGTTCATCCCCAAAAAGCTCTATAAAAACTAGACCAAACAGCACAAACAGCAAACTGATGAGCGTTATGACCGAGGTTGTCGTAATGTTAACCAAATTGATGCGGCTGTGGTGGAGCTTAAACTTGGGACCATGCCAGTAAGGGCGCGTTGATGACGGGCTAAGCTCAAAGTGAACCTTAGCTGAGGCTGCCAAAGGATTACCTGTAAGAAGTTTTGCGTGCAGCGTCCAGATAATCTCGAAGGTACTGCCGTGATAGCTAGCGGGACCATCTGGGGTGGTGAGTTCAAAAGGGAGGATGCGCTGAAACCCGGCTCGTAGGTTGTGATTGGGTAGCTCGAGCACTACCTTATTCACTACACCTTCATCACTGTGATGGCTAGTCCCAGAGGTTTTACGCGCCTGCCAGCGCAACTTGAGCTGCACACCACGGGCACGCACATCTTTTTCAGCAAATAAACTTACCGTTCCGCACAGGGTGTCACCGCTTTGATAATAAGAGTTCTCCAATTGCACAGTGATGTGGGTGGTGTGTCGTAACATCAAGGCCTCAGTCTACAAGTTGCATCTGAAATACCCTGAGTGCGGTCATTAAAAGCGCTGTTATAACACGTCTAGGAAAGGTATCAGCTAAAAATATGTTGGTAACTTATGAGGATGTGTGGGAGACGTGACTCAGCTTTTCTCAGAGCTGTGTGCTTAACTGAGGGACAATGAACGCG